>JBFJZC010000005.1:0-24063 GCA_041622295.1 Porticoccaceae bacterium | reverse complement strand
CGCCCCGCGGCATGCTGGAATTCTGGGTTGACCCAGAAAGCGAATATCACCGGGATACCTTTTCCTCCGGCAAAAAATTCGTGCTGTACTGCGCCAAAAGTCATCGCTCAGCTCTGGCCACCCAGGCACTACAAAATATGGGGCTGGAACCCATTTGTCATATCGGTGGTGGGTTTGAAGCATGGTTAAAAGCGGGCATGCCTGTTGAAGAAGTGCCTAAAAAATAAGGGCGGTAACCGCCAGCCCCGCGAGGTGCAGCGTTATAGTGCTGTAAACCTGTGCCGGCCTTTAATGCTGTGCGGATATAGGCTTACGCCCGGTTGATTTTAACGTACTCAAAATCGCCGGGCAGATGGTTGATGCCCGTTCGTGGCTCGGCAATCCAGCCGGCGTATTGACCTGGTTCAAGGCAGGCATGCATGAGCGACTGAATATAGTCTGCATCGGCTTGTGAGCATAACCACAGGCTTTTCTGCGCCTGCCACTGGCGCTCGTTAATCACCTCGCCATGCGGCGTTATAAAGTGCTGGGAAAATTCGCCAATACTGCGGTTAAAACCTTTGTGGGGCAGGGAAAACTCGAACTTGATACCCGTCTTGCTAATGATTTTGTTCCAGCGACCAATGCCACCGGAGGCATCCTTGATAAAATCGTCGAGCAGACGTGCATTAATCGCACTCAATGCGGGCTCTTCCTCTTCCACTACCTTGCCGTCGACCACTCGGGCCACCCTGTAGGTGTCGTTGGTCAGCACATGATCATCCTGAAGTTTGTTCTCCCGGAAACGACCTTTAATGCCCGCAGTAAAGGCCGTAGCGCCATTGGTCGACACCTCGGCACCAAATAAATCCAGCGTCACTGCGTAATGAAAATTGATTTTCTTCTGCAGAGTCGGCAGGTCAATCACCCCGAGTTTACGCACACCGAGAATATCATTAACGTCGCTGATACCCGCGTCGTTCATCGCTTCACAGGTGCGCTGAATAACCCGACCGATACCGCTCTCGCCAACAAACATATGGTGTGCTTCTTCGGTCAACATAAAACGGCAGGTCCGCGACAGCGGATCAAACCCGGATTGCGCGAGCGCCTGCAACTGCATTTTGCCGTCGCGATCAGTAAAGTACGCAAACATAAAGAAGGATAACCAGTCCGGCGTGGCCTCGTTAAATGCGCCCAAAATACGCGGTTTGTCCGCATCGGCGGAACGTCGCTCAAGCAGGGTCTCAGCCTCTTCCCGCCCGTCGCGGCCAAAATATTTCACCAAGAGATAAACCATGGCCCACAGATGCCGGCCTTCTTCGACATTGACCTGAAACAGGTTACGCATATCGTAGAGAGACGGCGCGGTTCTGCTCAAATGGCGTTGCTGCTCAACCGAAGCGGGTTCGGTATCCGCCTGCACCACCATCAGGCGACGCAATAACGCCCGATATTCACCGGGCACGTCCTGCCAGACGGGCTCACCCCTGTGCCGGCCAAAGGGAATGGTGCGGCCCTCTTCCTGGGGCGCCAGCAAAATACCCCAGCGGTAGTCAGGCATTTTGACGTGGCCGAATTTAGCCCAACCTTTGGGGTCGACCCCCACCGCTGTGCGCAAATAAACATCCATATTCTGAGTGTCGACCGGGCCTGCGGCGTTCCACCAATCAATATATTTGGGCTGCCAGCTTTCCAGCGCCTTGCGCAGCCGCGCATCGCTGGCAAGATCCACATTGTTGGGAATCAGTTCGTCGTAGTTAACTTCTACGACGGCATCATCGGCTATTCGGGTGCTCATGGCTTTCCTCTTCACTAAAAGCTGTCAGGCATTGACCTGCCTGGCGTGCCAGCAGCCACGCGGGACGGTCGACAGCTAGACACGCCTGTTATCATAATCCGGGCGCCTGCCGCTACCATACATTTGCAGCGCGCCCAGTTCACCCACGGCGTTGGGCCGCTGGAATATCCAGTTCTGCCAGGCGGTCAGGCGACCAAAAATTTTGGTTTCCATGGTTTCTGGGCCAGCGAAACGCAGATTCGCCTCCATGCCGCTAAGGCTGTCCCCGGAGAAACTGCCGCGCTCCTCTATCATCATGCGCAGTTCATCATCCCAGTCAATATAGTCGAGAATATATGTCACCAGCCCCAACTCGTCACAGGCAACTGCGTCCAGCCCCTGTCCTGTTTTCGCCTGACATTTTTCGACGGTTTCCGGTTCACCGAGAAAGCGGGTCGCCAGGCGAGTAATGCCATTAGACATGGTATAGAGGCCAAAATTAGCCACGCTCAAACCGACCTCCGCAGCTGGCCGGTCATCGTTTTCAAACTGGCCGTCGAGCATGTAGCTACGGTCGACCGCAAACAATAATTCCGCCAGCATGCCGACGAAACAGCTGCCTGGCTCGACATAGGCCAGCGTGGTACGAGAGGTTAAATCAATGCGCTTGAGGGTGCGCCGCCAGTACAGGGCAATCTCACGGAGTAACCAGTTATCTTGATGACCATTTAGTAACTCATCATAGGCTGCGACGATATTGGCGTCGCCCTCGGTTTTAAAAATCAATATCCCCAAATCAAGTTCATTGAGGCGCAGGTGCAAAATGGCGTCGTCCAGTTGTCGGCACACCGCCAGCGGCCAGAATTCGGCACCCTGCCGCACAACCAACTCGGCAACATCGGCCCCAGCAACAGGATCTGTCGCCAGATGCGGAAATTCGCCGCTGCCCGGTGCCCGCAGGCTTAGCGTGGCAACGCGGCTATTGCGATCAATACTGACCGTGACATATTGATACACCAGGCTGTTTTCACTCACCTGCCGAATTAAGGGCCTTAACTCGATGCCCCTGGCATCGCTGGGGCGATCTGAACTGGCGGCCATGGCAAGAGCCCGTTCACGCACGGCGTCCCTGAATTTCGAACCGGGCACCACCTCATCGACAAGCCGCCAGTCGACGGCGCGCTGCCCGCGCACACCTTCTTCAAGGGTGCAGAATACGTCCGCGCGATCGCGTCGCACCCTGCGCTTGTCAACGACGCGAGTAAGGCCACCAGTCCCGGGCAGCACAGCCAACAAAGGCACTTCTGGTAACGAAACTGCGGAGTTACCGTCATCCACCATCATGATGTAGTCGGTGGCCAACGCCAGTTCGTACCCACCGCCAGCAGCCGCACCGGTGACGGCGCACAAATAGCGTTGCCCTGAATTTGCGCTGGCATCTTCAATGGCATTACGGGTTTCATTGGTAAACTTGCAGAAGTTCACCTTATGGGCATGAGACGCGCCCGCGAGCATGCGGATATTGGCGCCCGCGCAGAACACCTTGTCGTTAGCCGATGCCAACACCACTGTCTTGACTTCTGGATGCTCGAACCGCAGGCGCTGAATCGCATCGTACAGCTCAATATCGACCCCCAGATCGTAGGAGTTCCGTTTCAGCTCGTAGCCCTCAAACAGCGTCGCAGCCGGATCAACGTCCATACTCAATGTAGCCACCGGGCCATCAAAAGACAGTTTCCAGTGCCGGTACTCAGCCGGACAGGTTCGAAAATCAATCACGTTTATTCTTACCCCTCTATGTTAGCTTTTCAGTTGCCTCCGGTTTCACCTCAATGGCAATGGTGATGGCAACGGGGCCACATCTATACACGCCGGATCCGTAAATATAAACTGAAACGCGTCGACCGGGCGAGACATGATGGAGCTCTATCAGTTACTCATCGAGTCCATCATCAACTCGTCTGCTGTGTTTTCCGTCGGCCTTACAACCACGTTTTCTGCCGCGAACCCCCACTCAGCGCTAACCCTGCCCTCGTTGCCCCGACCATAACATCTTATAATCTCGTGTCATTAACAAGTTGAGACCGGATGCCACCTATGTGCGAACTTCTCGGCATGAGCGCCAGTGTACCCACCGACATCTGTTTTAGCTTTGCCGGGCTGATGCAGCGTGGTGGCGCCACCGGCCCGCACCGGGATGGCTGGGGAATCGCCTTTTATGAAGGCAAGGGTTACCGGGCATTCCACGACCCGGTGGCTAGCGCCGATTCAGAAATCGCCCGTTTTATTCAGGATTACTCCATAAAAAGCACCAACGTTATCTGTCATATTCGCAAGGCCAATCGGGGCCGAGTGTGCCTGGAAAACACCCACCCCTTTGCTCGGGAGATGTGGGGGCAAACCTGGTCCTTCGCACACAACGGCCAGCTTAAAGGCATTAAAAAATGGCCGCTGGAACATTATTTCCCGGTCGGCGGATCCGATAGTGAACATGCCTTTTGCTGGTTGCTTGACCAGGTGCGCAACGCCTTTCCAGCCAAACCGAACGCCCAGAAAACCTTGTGGAAATTCCTTGAAGAGCAACTACACCACCTCGCCCAGCTCGGTGTTTTAAATATACTGATGAGCGATTCCCAGTCCCTGTATACCCATTGTGCAACCAGGCTGGCCTGGTTAACGCGGCAGGCGCCCTTTGGCGATGCTCAGCTTATTGACGCCGATATGACGGTGAATTTTGCCCAGGAAACCCAGGCCGACGATGTTGTTACCGTGATCGCCACCCGCCCACTAACATCCAATGAACAGTGGCACAACATGGGCAAAGGCCAGTTCTGTGTCTTTCAAAAAGGCAGGTTGCGCTACCAGAAGGGATGATCATCTATCGAGGTACAGCGACGACAGAATACTGAGCGCTCAGCTTCGATCTGCGGGATACTGGCCATAACGCGATTGCCCGCATTTCATAGTCGCGCTTTTGCTGATACGCTTGGCCCCGCAAACATTACAAAACCAGGCGAGATCGTCGATGACAGTTTGTCATCACGCACTACTCTGTAGTGGAACCTAACTTTGTAATAGAGGCTAACAACGTCTGAGACACGCCGTCAGAACGGTCGCAGCGGATACTTTTCATGTGCGCACCAGGAAAACATGTGATGCCAAATGGTAAAATTACTCACCGCACTGCCAAATCCGACAAACGCCATCGCAGGGTTACCGGGGCACTTATCATTGCCCTGTTTACTTTGCCCCAGGGTAGCCTGGCTGACGAAGAAAGCCCCACTGTAGCCTGGGGCAAAGACCTTTTTATGACTCATTGTGTCGCTTGCCACGGTGCCAGCGGCAAGGGTGATGGGCCAGCGGGCTCCGCTTTAAAGATACCGCCCGCCGACCTCACGCAGATAAGCGCCCGGCGCGGGAACAGTTTCCCCCGAGCAAAGATAGCAAAGATAATTGACGGAGAGAGCCGTGCCATTGCGGCTCACGGTTCTCGACAGATGCCCGTCTGGGGTAAATTATTTCGCAGGGGGAAGCCTGACGCGGAAGCGCGAATGCAGGTCTTTGCGCTCAGCGCATACCTGGAATCAATTCAATCAGAGCCAGCACCCTAAGCGATACAATCCCGACGAAAACGGGGATACATCGTAGGTACTGGATAGCTACTGGATAGCTACTGGATAGGTACTGGATAGGTACTGGATAGCTACTGGATAGGTACTGGATAGCTACTGGCCGTCAACTGTCTCGGCGCTGAGCGGATTGAGATTAAAGCTTCCAGGCCTGATTGCGAACGGCCTGCTTCAGCCGATGGCGCTCACCATACCCTAACTACAACCGTGGCTAAATATCACTCAGCCTGAAAGCAGCCCGTGACACACTGTGGCGCTCGTTGTCCACCAGGCGGATCAGATTGTTGAACAACTCCTTCACCGAGGCGCTATCCGTATGATCAGCCACTTCCCGGTAGAGGCTGACCAGGTAATCATCGGCCTCAAGGGCAACCACAACAACGCTGTTAACGTCGTTTAAATCGACGTTGCGTACGTTCGCAACTAGCGTTTCCGGATAAACGTCAGGGGTGTACTGTAACCATGTATTGAGCAGGCTGGCCGCGGCATCGTCCTCATACTGCTCCATGACCTCGGCGAGATGGTGCTGGTGGCGATTGAGATAATCGAGCATTAATTGCGCGCGCTCTGAGGTCGTAAGTTGCTCCAGCTCACCGAACTGGCGCGCCAGGGCTTCGTGAAAATCTTTGACCACATCGAGCACATCCACCACTTTTTTGAATCGCACCGTCTTCCCCTCAGTTTTGCGCCTGTGAGGCTTCATTCTCGTCTATCGTTTTCTGCGCGGTGTTGATGAAGATCAACGTAAAAGTTCTGTTTGAACAAATTTATCCGTCATCCGTGTAACTGACTAGTCGAGACTTTTGGCGACAATTTCGTATACATCCTTCGACAGGGCTGGTTCCGCGCGTAGTCGATCGAGCTGGGCATGCATCAGGTCTGATCTGCCCTGCGGGTATTTGCGCCAACGGGTGAACGGCGTCACCAGGCGCGACGCCACCTGCGGGTTAAGCGCGTCCAGTTCAATGATGCGGTCAGCGAGAAACACATAACCAGCGCCGTCGGCCCGGTGAAAATTAACCGCGTTTCCCGCGCAAAACGCGCCAATAACTGAACGCACCTTGTTGGGGTTTTTAATATCAAAGGCGGGGCGCTTCATCAATGCCCGCACCCGATCAAGACCATTGGGCAGCGGGCACCAGGCCTGTATCTGCAACCACAAATTCACTACCAGGGGCTCGTGCTGCCACTGCTGGTAGAAAGCGTTGAGTGCTGTTGCGGTATAACCTCGCGTGACGGCCAGCGGGCTATTAACCAGCGCAGTCAGCGCGGCACTGGCATCTGTCATGTTATGGGCTGATTCGAACTGCGTTCTAGCGAGCTCAAGCGCAGCATCACTGCCCGCCTGCATTAGATAAGCCAGTGTAATATTCCTGAGGCTGCGTTGGGCTATTTGCGCACCGGTGGCCTGGTAGACATCTGCAATAACATTATCCTGATAAACTCTGGTCAGCTCCTGGGCTAGCGCCTCGCCAAGCGTCAGGCGAACAAATTGACGAACCTGATGAATGGCCTCCACTTCTACCACGTCTGCGACTTCGCTAAGGTAGGCCTCGCCGGGCAGCGCGAGCATCAGGGCCACCATGGCTTTGTCTAGGGAGGCATCGGTAAGCAAGCCTCGGTAAGCCTCAATCAGTCGATCATCGAGCCTTAATATCTCATCGTTGAGATAACGCTGGATCAGTTCCTGCAATATTCCCAGAGCCAGTCGATTACAGGCCTCCCAACGATTAAAGCCGTCGCTGTCAAAGCTCATCAGATGGTTAAGGTCGTCACGACTGTAGGGGAAATCGAGCTTCACTGGCGCCGAAAACCCGCGCAGCAGTGAAGGCACGGGGTTTTCTGGAACCTGCTCAAAAACGATGCTTTGCTCGGCGTGCCCGAGTTCAATAACGATTTCAGTCTCGCCCTGAGCGAGATTTTTTGCGTAAAGCGGCAGGTCGCCGCGACGCCCTACCAGACCCATGCGCAAGGGAATAAGGAAAGGTTGTTTAATTTTGGCCTCAGGCGTTGCCGGACAACTCTGGCGGATATCCAGACGATAGGTCTTTTGCGCAGCGTTGTATTCTCCGCTGATCGACAATCGGGGGGTGCCCGCCTGCCGATACCAGTTCATAAACTGAGTGAAGTCGCGATTACTGGCGTCCGCCATGGCCGCAACAAAATCCTCTATGGTCACGGCCGCGCCATCATGGCGATCAAAGTAAAGATCACTGCCCTTACGAAAAGCCTCCTCGCCCAGCAGGGTGTGAATCATACGAACAACTTCAGCACCTTTTTCATAAATAGTCAGCGTGTAAAAATTGGATATCTCCATAAATGATGCGGGCTGCACCGGATGCGCTGTGGGCCCGGCATCTTCCGCAAACTGCATGGTGCGTAGGACATTGACGCTATCAACCCGGTTGACGGTCGGCGAACCCATGTCTGAGGAAAACTGTGAATCGCGAAATACGGTAAAGCCCTCCTTCAGACTGAGCTGAAACCAGTCGCGACAGGTGACCCTGTTGCCACTCCAGTTATGAAAGTATTCGTGGGCGACCACCGCCTCGACACGTTGAAAACCAGCGTCCGTTGTTGTTTCGGGTTTCGCCAGCACACAGGAGGTATTGAAAATATTGAGTCCTTTGTTCTCCATGGCGCCCATGTTGAAGTCATCCACGGCGACAATCATAAAAATATCCAGGTCGTACTCGCGTCCGTAGACCTGCTCATCCCATGCCATAGCGTTTTTCAGTGAGGTCATGGCGTGGTCGCACTTGTCGATATCTTTTTGCTCGACAAAAATGCGTAGCGCGATGTTGCGCCCTGTCATCGTAATAAAGCTGTCTTCTATACAACACAGATCACCACCCACCATGGCAAACAGATACGCAGGTTTTTTAAAGGGATCGTGCCAGGTCACCCAGTGCCGACCATTGCTCAACTCGCCCTGGGCGACCGGGTTACCATTGGACAGCAATACCGGAAAGCGCGCTTTATCCGCCGCAATGGTGGTAGTGAATTCCGACATCACATCGGGGCGGTCAAGGTACCAGGTGATTTTGCGGAAACCTTCAGCTTCGCATTGGGTACAGTACATCTTGCTCGATTTATACAGGCCTTCCAGCGAGGTATTATGCTGGGGCTTGATGGCCGCTACAGTCTCGAGCTGAAAATTATCCGGGACAGAGTGAATGACCAGGCTGTCAGCGCTGAGCCGGTAATCCTGCGCACCGAGCGCCACGCCATTGAGCGCGATTTCACGCAGCTCCAGTTGCTGGCCGTCGAGCACCAGTTCGGTCGGTTTTGTTTTGCCCTGAGTCGAGGACCCACTCGTTGTCGTTAAAGCAGCCGCACGGCGCATATGCAACACCGCCCTGACCAGGGTTTCGTCATCGCCCAGCTCAATACGCAGCTCGGTGCGATCTATAAAGTAATCCGGTGGACGATAGTCTTTGAGATGTATTGTTTTAGGTTGAGCATCGCGAAATGCCATATGTTTTATTCCCTGTAATTGGTCACGATAAGCAAAACGTATGCAGTGTTTTCCAGCCAGGCAGTCAGTCAATCGATCAGTCGATCAATTAACAGCATAGCCCACCTGCCGGTTCACGGCGGCTCCAGGGAGGGCGATCTGCACCGGTATTGAGCAGCGTCGGTGTTGATCACGGCCGGTGGTACTTTGAAGCAGCGCCGACTGGGGGTAGCTAAGCCCGCATCCCTCCATCAATAACTAAAATCTACCTGATAGGCAGTAAATTTTCGAATATTGATGACACCGCTGTCCAGTATCAGATACTGACCTTTGATCCCCATCAGAACGCCTGCTACTACCGGGGTTTTATCAAAATTCAGACTCGCGACCCTGGTGGGAAACTCTAAAACAGGATAGGTGATGGTAGTACTTTCAACCCCGTCGATGCGCTGCATGGCCTGCAAGCCGAAACGCTGTTCAAGGGTTTCCAGCTCCACTGCGCACTGTTTAAACAGCTGATCCCTTATCGCAACAAGATCCGTAGACTCTGCGTTGCCTTTGAGCATCGCCTGCCAGTTTGTTTTATCAGCGACATGCTGGCGCAGCACGCCTTCAACCAGACCAGACTGCTGCCGGTTTGCCACGCGCATGATGGGTAAGGCCTGAGTAGCTCCCTGATCAATCCAGCGGGTGGGAATCTGATTACCGCGAGTAATACCCACTTTGACGCCCGACGAATTGGCCAGATAGACGAAATGATCGGTCATACAATAGCGCTCAGCCCACTCCGGCTCGCGGCAGGTACCCTGATCAAAATGGCATTTTTCGGGGCTGACGATACAGATGTCGCAGCTCGCCAGCTTTTTTAAGCAGGGGTAGCAATGACCCTGATTAAAACTTTTTTTGCTCGCACGGCCACAGTGAATGCAATGAATTGCGCCAGCGAATTTGAGTTGTACAGAATGCCCAAGCAAGGGATTTAAAGGGATAAGATGTTCATCAAGAGACAGGGAGTACTCAACCGGCCCCGCCATGGCCACCACCATTTTAGACAAATGACCCGCTATATTTTCTGACATACCCTGATTCACCCGAGTCTTTTTCCCGTATAACGCATATTATTGCTGCGCCTCGCTCATGGACTCATTGTCCATACTGCCCGTGGTACCCGCGCTCATGATTAACGGTCGCGCCACCTTACTGGCTGGTCATCCAGCCCTGTTGAATCGACCGATGATGTCCTGCGATCAGTCTGTTCGCACGCCGTGGATTTCAGGCTTTGCACATAACCCACTCGCTCCTGTTCCGGAGTGTGGTTGAAGTCATATGCGATAATTGCCTGCAGACAAAGCTCTTTCTGTTGCGCAGTTAATACAACACCATCCGCCCATTTGCCCAGTTCAACCGCGCGTTTCAGGTTTTCGTAAATATCGGGATTGATTATTTCAATCAATTGTTTGATGTCCACACCAGACCTGCCATTATCAGTTTGAAATTTAAAAAACGCTTACTTTCCAGACATGTTTCTAGACGCGCTCGCTCGGCGTGCGACCGGCAATCACACCGAAAATCATACCGATCACCAGACCACTAACGTGGGCGCCGTTAGCAACACCGCCACCAATAAAAATATCGACTACACCCAACAGGCAGACGACTAACCAGACCAGCATGATCGGCAATATCGCCCCCGGCAACGTCAGCAATGGGTGCGGGATACGCCTGCCGCGAATCCAGATATAGCCCAGCAAACCGTACACCACCCCGGAAAGTCCACCGAATAGCGCCGGGCCACTCCACAGATACTGACCAGCATTGGCGCCAAGAACCAGTGCAGAAAACAGCACCAGATAAGTCCAGCTGCCGACCAGCAATTCGATTCTGCGCCCGAACTCCCACAACCACAGGCTGTTAAAAACTATATGGAAAAGACCAAAATGTAAAAAGGCCGGTGTCGCAAGACGCCACCATTCACCCCGCTGCAAGGCCGCGGATAAGGGTTCAAATAGTAGTGACGGGTTACCATTGACCGTATTGATTGTAAAACTCTGAAAGGTGAACATTGCGATCAGGTCCGGGGCGAGGCTAACCAGCAAGGCGCCAAGTATGCCCAGCACGAGTGCAACTATCGTCACTGGCAAGCGTGTCAAATAAGCCCGAACCACGAGTTCAGTCGCCGGTTGATTGGCTTGCTCACGACGATCGTGACTGGCAATGCGCTGGATCTGTTCAACGATATGGTGCACCGCATCGATATCAGCAGGCGCCGCAACCCATAATCGTGTGCTGCTGTCCGCCCGATCTATGCGATATACGATACCCTCTCTGTTAAGGACAAGCACCAGCATATCCAGATCTACATCCGGGGACAGCGCCATCTCCCACCACTGATCGGTCATCAGCTACCTAACCGATCTCGTCCGAATGCATGGAATCCAGGCGCTTACCCCAGCCCAGTTTGTTACGGCAGGTTTCATAAAAATTGTGGTCGATCGGGTGAATCAGACGCATGGGGCGTTGTTTGCGCTGGATTTTGATCACATCACCCGGCTCGGTCGTCGTATCCGTCTGGCCATCACAGGTAACCAGCGGACGTAACTCGTTGCGCGTGCCGACTAACACCTCAAGCCTGGCCTGCCCACCAACGACGATGGGTCTACTGGTCAGCGTATGGGGGTTCATTGGCACCAGCACGATGGCATCTAACTCAGGGTGCATAATCGGTCCACCGGCTGAAAGTGCATAGGCCGTTGATCCGGTAGGCGTCGCGACAATCAGGCCGTCGGAACGTTGGCTGTAGACGAACTGACCATCGATATAGAGTTCGAATTCCATCATCCGCACCGATTTACCCGGATGCAGCACCATGTCGTTCAAAGCCACCCCGCCACTGATGGTCTGGCCATCACGCTCGACTGACATTTCCAGTAAAAAACGCTCGGTGGAGCAGAATTCACCCGCTAGCACCCGGCCAATACCTTCCTCCATGTCATCGGGGTGTATGTCGGTTAAAAACCCCAGACGCCCACGATTCAAGCCCAGTAACGGCACATTGAGATCGGCCAGGGCGCGCGCCGCGCCCAGCATACTGCCATCGCCACCGACCACGATGACCAGGTCGACCGCGTTCTCGACGGAGCGGCGGCTAATCGTTTTCACACTGTCATCCGCGAGTAGCTCGGCGGTCATCGCTTCCGCAAAGACCGTGCGTCCATCAGCCTTCAGAAACGCCACGAGCCGATGCAGGCTATCGACTACCTCGGCGTGACGTAGTCTCGCAACAACGCCTATGTTCTGAAACCGCTGCATGATCCACTCCGAAAATATTTCAGCCGAGCAATTATACACGGCATAAATCCAGCCGCTCGCGCTATAGCAAACTGGCATCATGCGTAAATGGGAATTGTGGGAGAACGGAACCGAAGAAACTCTTTGTATAAGGCGCTACGAGTGTTAATTAATAAGCATTGGGATGGATAAAACCTTTGTAGATGGTACAAAAAATAATCTTAAAATCCAGCCAAAGACTCCAGTTATCGATGTACCAAAGATCGTGGGCAACACGATTTTGCATCTTGTCCAGAGTATCCGTTTCACCCCGATAACCGTTGATCTGCGCCCACCCGGTGATTCCTGGCCTGACCTTGTGTCGCCACATGTACGATTCCACGAGATCCTTGTAATACTCATTGTGGACCAGCGCATGGGGACGCGGCCCGACAATGGACATCCGGCCCTGAATGACATTGTAAAATTGTGGCAATTCATCAAGGCTAGTACGGCGTAAAAACCGGCCCACCGCGGAAATCCGTGGATCATCCTTACTCGCCTGAGTAAGCTGTCCATCCTGCTCATCATGTACTTCCATACTGCGAAATTTATACACCTTGATCATTTCACCATTCATGCCCTGGCGAATTTGCTTGAATAAAACCGGGCCCTTTGAGGTCAGTTTAACCGCTACAGCAATAATCAGGCAGACGGGAATGATCAACACGCCAATAATGATTCCCAGCACGACATCCTCAACCCGCTTGATCGCGCTGTTAATGCCGTCAAGGGGCGAGTAACTGAGGTCTATGGCATTTAGTGAACCGAGTCGCCTCATGCGATGCTTTAATAACCGCGAGTCATCCAGCTTCGGAATAAACTTAATATCTACCAGCGAGTGCCGCAGTGCGTAGGAAATTTCTCCGATACCACCGCTGGCCTGTAACGGAGTTGAAATCCACACTTCGTGGGCTTTTTCCTTCGCCACGACATCGGCTAGCTGACTTACCGCAAACGCTGGATTATCCAGATCAATCCGTCGGCATATGTCATAGCCCTGGATGGTGGCTAACTCCCTGTTTACAATATCTTCGTGATCACACAGACCCTGGTTCCTGACCAACAGCAGAATCCTCCGCGTAAAACGTCCCTGGGCACGATAACGTTTTAACAGAAGATGCCATACCCCCCGAGCGCCTATCAACAATACAAACGAACTGCCGATCCATAAAGCCAGCCATACCCGTGAGTACTTTTCTGATATTTTCAGGAACACCAGAAGCAGCATGAACAAACCGAACGCGACGATATAGCGTGTCAGCAAATCGACACATTGGCCTTTCAGGGTCGCGGTATAGATTGACGCGTACGAGTCATTAACAATAAGTGATAGCGCAGCAAACAGAACCCCGGAAGTGATCGCCAGATGATAGAAATCCGGCACCTGCAGATGGACAAAGCGCAGATAGTAACTGCCATACCCCGACAGGGTCAGCAGTACAACGTCTACCAATAACAATCCCCAGGCCAACCCTGAAATATTTCCATTCTCGGAGATCGCCATGGTCTTAACGTTGTCACCCGCCTTACTTATAGAATACTGTTTTACAGGTTTTCAAACGAAACTGGCCACACCGGGGTGTGGCCATAAAACATTGTCCAAATGCTGTCACTCCAGGACAATTACCGCACTGTTTTTTGCCAGAGTCGCCTCTGCGATACCTTTAACATTCAACAACTGATTCTTGTCAGTAAACAGACCATGCTGCTGCCGATAGTCTACAATGGCCTGGGCTCGAGCTTTACCAACCCCGCTCAAAGACGCTGCTAATTGTTCAGCCGACGCAGTGTTGACATTGACGACTCCAACCGACGCCGTTGCGGAAGGTTCTGACGACGCACCCTCGGCGGACCAGGCAATCACCGAACCACCCAACAACGTCAGCGCTACCACCAGGACGGCAAACAAGCGACTCAAACTTGACAACTTTTTCATTTCCTACTCCCTGTGCTAAAAAGCACTCCATATAGTTTAAAAGCAAACCGGGAACTCAGTCCCGGCCACCATCTTCGCCAATTTCTTTTTTGATGGCAAGCAGGCTTTCCGCTGGATCACGTGCACCTGTTACGGGTCGCCCAACGACAAGGTAGCTGCTGCCCCCGGCAAGCGCCTCCCCAGGCGTTAATATCCTGCGCTGATCATCATCACCCGAGCCATAGCTCGCGGGACGGATTCCCGGTGTTACTCTCAGAAACGCGTTACCAAAATGCCGTTTTATCGCACCCGCTTCCTGCCCAGAACACACGATACCGTCGAGACCACTTGTCGCAGCGAGGGATGCCAGCCTGAAAACCAGATCCTGAGGAGATTGCTCAATACCCAGCTCAACCAAATCTTCCTTCTGCATGCTCGTTAACACTGTCACCCCTGTTAACAGGGTATGTCCGCCGTGTCTGTCCAGTGTATTGCGCGCCGCCTCCAGCATCCTCGAACCCCCAAGACAGTGCACATTAACCATCCACACCCCGAGGTCAGCGCTAGCCGCGATCGCTCCGGCCACGGTGGCCGGGATGTCGTGAAATTTGAGATCCAGAAATACATCGAAGCCCTGATCGACCAGGCGCCTGACCAACTGCGGCCCAGCCCGTGTAAAGAGCTCCTTGCCAATTTTCAGCTTGCACAGCAGTGGCGACACATGCCGGGTAAAGTCGAGGGCTAATTTTTCATCGGCATAATCAAGCGCCACAATAATCTTGCTATCTAGCTGATTTGCCATACTTGTGAACCGAACAAATAAGTGAATACCAATGACTGCAGTTTAGTTAAAATCGCATCGCTTGTTGTGAAACGTAGTCCTGGATTCAACGACGGTTCCACCGCCTTTTTTGGACGACACTGGGCTACGGCTCCCACCCGCCGCAAACCACACACGATGAGAGGCTATTCGCCAGCTGCGCTATGCTGAGCTTTCCCCAGGTCACTCTCAAGTTTTCGCAGCATCTTCAGGGACCGCCGGGACTGCCTTTTCAGACCAAAAATTGCCGGGTAACTCAGCGCGACGCCGACAGCCGCTCCGGATAAAAAAAACACCAGCATCCAGATACCGACGGGCATTGTACCGAGATGGAAGCCGAGTAAAACCACATCCGTTGAACTGCTATTGTCCTGAACAAACCAGGCCCCAACGCAAACAGCCACCAAAAGTAAAGCAACGAGCAAGATCAATTTTATCTTTCGCATCTGAACCTCAAAAAAAAACGGCAAAGCTGCCACTTTGCCGTCATTCTATCCAGCCAACAAGACCCCGACTAGGACTCGAGAATCCCAGCATTGACCCTCTCCCGCAACTCCTTTCCAGGCTTGAAATAGGGAACATATTTACCAGGCAGCTCGACTTTCTCACCAGTTTTTGGGTTCCGCCCCTGTCTGGGGCCGCGAAAATGGAGACAAAAACTACCAAATCCTCTTATCTCGATACGATGGTTATTAACCAGCGCTTGCGTCATTTCTTCAAGAATCATCTTTACAGCCAATTCAACATCCTTTGGCTGTAATTGATCTTGTTGCCTGGCAATTTTCTCGATCAATTCAGATTTGGTCATTTTTCTTTTATCGAGTTACGGGTCAGTTGGAGTTAACAGACCCTATCGGTCGTTGTTTTCCATTTGCGCCTTAATAAGATCACCGATGGTCGTGGGTGCAATCGTTTCAGCTTCCTTGCTTTTATGCTCCTTAATAGCAGCCTTTTCCGCCGCCGCATCTTTTGCCTTTATGGACAAATTCACCACACGATTCTTTCTGTCGGTGCCAACAACGCGGGCTTCTACTTCATCACCTTCCTTGAAGACAGCGCGCGCATCATCGACACGATCCTGAGATATTTCAGACGCCTTCAGGAAACCCTCAACACCTTCACCAAGATCAATAACGACTACTTTGGTGTCGACAGATTTAACCACACCCTTGATCAGCCCACCTTTCTCATTGGCAGCGAGAAAGCTTGAAAACGGATCGTCAGCCAACTGCTTAATGCCAAGCGAAATGCGTTCCCGTTCGGCATCTATGGCCAGTATAACCGTGTCGATTTCGTCGCCCTTATTGAAGTTACGAACGGCATCTTCACCAGGTTCGTTCCAGGAAATATCGGACAGGTGAACCAGGCCGTCAATCCCGCCATCAAGACCGATGAAAATACCAAAGTCAGTAATCGATTTAATACTCCCTGATATTTTGTCGCCCTTACTGTGGTGCTTGCCAAATTCGTCCCATGGATTCGGTGCACATTGCTTCATGCCAAGGGAGATACGACGACGTTCTTCGTCAATATCCAGCACCATCACTTCAATCTGATCGCCAACCTGCACAATTTTGGACGGATGAACATTTTTATTGGTCCAGTCCATTTCTGAAACATGCACCAGACCTTCCACGCCATCCTCCAGTTCAGCGAAACAACCGTAATCGGTGAGATTGGTGACGGTGGCATGAACTCTCGTATTTTCCGGGTAACGCCCCTTGATATCTGACCAGGGGTCTTCACCCATCTGCTTCATACCAAGAGAAACCCGGTTGCGCTCGCGATCATACTTAAGCACCTTGACATCAATCTCGTCACCGACATTAACGACCTCGGATGGGTGCTTGATACGCTTCCAGGACATGTCAGTAATGTGCAGTAGCCCATCAATACCACCAAGATCGACAAACGCACCGTAATCGGTAAGGTTCTTAACAACGCCCTTGAGCGTAATACCTTCTTCGAGTGTGCTAAGTAGCTCTTCACGCTCAGCTGAGTTAACCGCTTCCATAACCGCGCGGCGGGAGACCACCACGTTGTTGCGCTTTTGGTCAAGCTTGATCACTTTAAATTCGAGGGGTTTATCTTCGAGGTGGGTTGTTTCCCGCATTGGTCTGACATCAACCAGTGAGCCGGGCAAAAATGCTCGCAGGCCACTGATGTCTACAGTAAAACCACCTTTAACCTTGCCACTGATAATACCGATTACCACTTCATCGGCTTTCTGCGCAGCCTCAAGCTCCAGCCACGATTCAGCTCGGCGGGCTTTTTCACGAGACAGACGAGTCGCGCCAAAACCATCTTCAACCGACTCAAGAGAGACCTGCACTTCATCGCCGATGGCAATTGCCAACACACCGTTGTCATCAAAAAACTCGGCGACGGCAATCACACCCTCCGATTTCAGACCGGCGTGAACGGTTACCCAGTCCTTGTCGATGTCTATAACAACGCCTGTGACAATGGCCCCCTGGGCCATATCAATTGACTTTAAGCTCTCCTCAAACAATTCCGCAAAGCTTTCGCTCATGTAACTTACACCTCATTAATAGAGCCGACTGGCTCTTCGCCGGAACACCAGAATCCCGGGGTATCCACAATTAAAAGCCGTGTAGCGCGATGCTGGCATGATCACCAAACGGCTTCAGTTAAACCCTTCTCTTTCGTCTAAATATGTAACTTTTCCTCGACCTGCTGGCGCACTTTGGCGAATACTTCAGCCACAGATAAGGCGGTACTATCCAGCAAAATCGCGTCAGCGGCGGGCCGTAACGGCGCAGCAACTCGGCCCCTATCACGCTCATCCCGCTGCCTGACCTGATCGACAAGGGCGGCAAGGCTATCACTTTCCCCCTTATCAATCAACTGGTTATAACGCCTTTGCGCGCGCTCCTCGGGGCTCGCCGTGAGGAAAATCTTAAGCGCTGCGTTGGCAAATACTACCGTCCCCATATCCCGACCATCTGCTACCAGACCCGGCTCACGAGCAAAGGCTTTTTGGCGTTGCAACAACGCGTTGCGCACTTCGGGAATGGCCGCCACCAGCGAGGCGTTTTTACCTACTTCCTCACTGCGAATCAAAGCAGATACGTCTTCCCCTTCAAGCAATACCGTAGGAGAGCCGCCCTCGGGATTCATCTTAAACGTTATGTCCATATGGGCTGCCAGCACGACCAGACCCTTGACGTTATTGAGGGCCACCTGATGCCGTTGCGCCGCCATGGCCAGTAAACGATACAGAGCGCCGCTATCGAGGTAATGAAAACCCAGCTCTGCCGCCAGCAACTGACTAATCGTACCTTTACCGGAACCACTGGGGCCATCGATAGTGATAATCAGCGCCTGTGCAGACATCACGGTTTCTCCTCTCGCACCTGAAGACCCAGGGCCTTGGCCAATGCCACAAAGCCCGGGAAAGAAGTTGCGACGTTATTGCAATTCTTCACCACCACCGGGGTCGAAGCGCGCAAGCCAGCAATCGCAAAGGCCATGGCAATGCGGTGATCACCGCGACTATCGACCTCGCCACCGCCAAGACAGGTTCCGGTACTATCACCGTCGATGATCATGCCGTCGGGAGTCGCACAAGCCTTAACATTTAACGCCATTAAACCATCGGCCATAGCCTGAATTCGATCGGTCTCCTTGACCCGCAACTCCTCCGCTCCAGTCAATACAGTTTGCCCCTGTGCACAGGCCGCAGCGATAAAAATAGCCGGGAATTCATCAATAGCCAGCGGCACCTGCTGCTCAGGAATCTCGATACCTCTCAATGACGCAGATCGCACGCGGATGTCGGCAACAGGCTCGCCCGCAGCAAGCCGTTCGTTAAGCAGCTCAATGTCTGCACCCATCAGGCGCAAAATATTAATCACGCCTGTGCGCGTCGGGTTAACCCCAACATGTTGCAATAAAATATCGGAGCCCGGCGCGATCGTTGCCGCGACGATAAAGAAGGCGGCCGAAGAAATATCTGCTGGCACATCTATAGCGCTCGCTTTTAGCGTGCCGCCACCACTGAGACTAATCTCCGGACCGATACTTGCTACCGTATACCCGAAACCTGCCAACATTCGTTCGGTGTGATCTCGAGTCGGCGCGGGCTCCGTAACGACCGTACAACCGTCAGCATAAAGCCCGGCCAGCATAACGCAGGATTTCACCTGAGCACTGGCCATGGGCAGAGCATAATCAATCGCGGTTAAACGTTGCTTACCGGTAATGACCAGAGGCGGGGTGCCGCCCTCACCGGTACCAATTTTTGCGCCCATAAGTCGCAGCGGACTGGCAACCCGCAGCATTGGCCGTGCGGACAGCGAATCATCCCCGGTTAGCACACTATCGAAGGCCTGACCAGCCAGCAGGCCGGCCAGCAAGCGCATGGATGTCCCGGAATTACCCAGATACAGCGGCCCAGGTGGAGCTTGCAGGCCATGGAGACCGACGCCGTGGATCACCACCCGACCATGATCAGGGCCTTCGATGACCACACCCATATCGCGGAAAGCCTGGAGAGTTGCCAGGCTGTCTTCTCCTTCAAGAAATCCTGAAATTGTGGTGACGCCTTCAGCAAGCGAACCCAGCATAATGGCGCGATGCGATATCGATTTATCCCCTGGCACACGAATTTCGCCCTGCAGCACACCGCCTGGTTGAATTCGATAATTAATGGTCTGTTCATTCATCGGTTCGAGATAGGCCTTTTTATCAAGCATTTTCTGGAAATGGTTCCGCGCCTCTCTGGCTCGGGTGTACACACCGAGCAAGTGATCGCCGTCCTGGTTAATGATCGCGTCCCGCAACCGTGACAGATTTCCGGTGAGCGCATCGAGCACCTCAACGATGGCGTCACTGTTGGCCAGGGTAATGTCATGCCACATCACCGGATCACTGGCAGCGATACGGGTAAAATCTCGAAAACCACCCGCTGCGTAGCGGAAAACTTCCCGATTCTCTTCCAGACTGGCCAGGGTGTCGACCAATGAATACGCCAGCAGATGGGGCAAGTGGCTGGTCGCCGCCAACACCTCATCGTGCTCCGCGACAGGCATTTCCCTGACCGACGCACCGACGCCACGCCACAGGGCTTTGATACGCGCAAGGTGATCTGCACCGGTTGCCGCCACCGGCGTGACAATCACCTGGTGGTCATCGTAAAGATCCGCCCTGGCGGCAGCGACACCACTTTGTTCAGAGCCCGCAATGGGATGCCCTGGTACAAACTCAGCGGGCATCCCGCCAAAAACGCCGCATGCCACATCAACCACACTGCCTTTGACGCTGGCCGCGTCGGTGAACGTCACACCTGCCGGTAGATATTCGCTAATGGCTTTTAAAATGCTCGGTACGGTAAGTGTCGGCACACCGATAACAACGACATCACCTGCCCGCATGGCCTGCAGTGCTTTGGGTAAATCCGCGACCACCCGGTCAACCACGCCCATGGACATCGCCAGTGCCATGGTTCGCTCACTTCTGGACGAACCGATAACCTCTATCGCCAGCTTACGCTGCTTCGCCGCCAGGGCCAGGCTGCCGCCAATAAGACCGAGTCCGATGACCAGCAGCCGACCAATAACCGGCGCATCTGCCTGAATTTCTGTACCGCCTGCCGCTGTTACCGGGGTCGCGATGGATGATTGATCATTAACGGGTGACGACATGAACAGCTCAGAGCACAGCGCGCGGATAGGATCCGAGTACACGCAGTTCTGTTACGCGATCCCGCACCTCGCCCAAAGCAGCGGCAACATTTTGATCGGTGTGGTGACCAGCAAAATCTATAAAAAACACATAGCTCCATTTGCCGGTGCGCGACGGTCGCGTTTCGACACGGGTCAGGTCAACACTGTGCTTACGAAAGGGTTCAAGCAGGCTGTACAGCGCGCCCGGCTCGTTGCGCACAGCGGCGACAATCGACGTTTTGTCGTCGCCGCTAGGCGGCACCTCGGCTCCACCAATAATCAAAAACCGCGTAGCGTTATCGGGCTGATCCTCGATTTTTTCGCGCAATCGGGTCAAATTATAAAGTTTTGCGGCCATGTCGCCGGCAATCGCAGCCGAATTCCACTCCCCCTGAACACGACGCGCCGCCTCGGCGTTACTGTTGAGTGGTAGCCGCTCAATGTTCGGAAAGTTAGCGTCAAGCCACTTGCGGCACTGTGCCAGCGACTGCGGGTGGGAGTAGACGCGAGTAATACTGTCTTCCCGGGTATTGGCGCCAATCAGGAAGTGATGATGGATGCGTAATTCAACTTCACCACAAATCTTCAATGACGAATCAAGGAAGCTATCGAGGGTATGATTGACCACACCTTCCGTAGAGTTTTCTATGGGTACGACACCGTAATTTGCCGCGCCCGCCAGCACTTCTCGAAAGACTTCGTCTATGGCGGTCATGGGCCGCGTATGCGCCGAATGGCCAAAATGTTTTAACGCCGCCTCCTGAGTGAACGTACCTTCCGGGCCAAGAAAGGCCACTGTTACGGGCTGCTCAAGGGCCAGGCAGGCAGACATAATTTCCCGAAACAGCCGCGCCACCTCTTCATCATCAAGCGGGCCTTTGTTTTGTTCCATTACCCGCCGCAATACCTGTGCTTCGCGCTCAGGGCGGTAAAATACGGAATCGCCATTTTGAATTTTGATTTCAGCGACAGTTTGCGCGCAAGCGGCGCGCTGGCTTATTAAAGTCAGCAACTGCGCGTCAATTTCGTCTATCTGCCTGCGTAAATCAGGCAGTTTTTTCGGCTGTCGATCTGACACAGCTATGCCTCAACCTCTTCGTCTTTGATAACGGCGACGCCGACCAGGGCCTCATCGTCTTTAACTCTGATCAACCGTACACCCTGGGTGTTTCTGCCCTGCACCGGTATTTCGTCAACCCTGATGCGCACCATCGTGCCCTGGTCAGAGATTAATACCGTTTCATCGTTGTCGTTAACATCTACCACCGACACCAACTGACCATTTCGCGCGGAAGTCTGGATAGCTATCACCCCCTGACCGCCCCGCTTAAAAACAGAGAATTCGTCTACAGAAGTCCGCTTACCGTGTCCGTTTGTACAGACCGTCAACAGCGTTTTGTCCGGGTCCGGCACAATCAGCGCGATCAACTTCTCGCCTGCGGGTACTCTGATACCTCGTACGCCGCGGGCTGTCCGCCCCATCGCCCGTACGTCCGTTTCATGGAAGCGCGTCGCCTTGCCGGAACTGCAAAACAGCATGATATCCTGACTGCCGTCGGTAATAGCGGTACCAATCAGCCGATCACCTTCGTCCAGCTCAACAGCTCTCAAACCTACACTGCGCGGCCTGGCGAATGCTGTCAACGCGGTCTTTTTCACGGTCCCACTGGAGGTCGCCATAAAGACAAACTGATCTTCACGATACTCGCTAACCGGCAGAATCGATGTCACACGTTCGCCTTCCTCAAGTGGCAACAAATTGACCATAGGGCGGCCACGAGCAGCGCGGCTGGCCACCGGAATCTGGTACACCTTAAGCCAGTAAACCTTCCCCGCATTACTGAAGCACAGAATCGTGTCGTGCGTGCTGGCAACGAGCAAGTGCTCTACAAAGTCTTCGTCCTTAACAGCGGTCGCGGATCGACCTGTACCACCACGACGCTGCGCCTGATAGTCATCAATCGGCTGGGTTTTTGCGTAACCACCGTGGGACACGGTTACCACCCGATCTTCCACTGGAATCAGATCGGCGACTGTAAGATCGTGTCGGGAATCAACAATCTCCGTTTTACGAGCATCGCCGAACTCTTTATCTATTTCGACGAGCTCGTCCCGAATAACCGCCATGAGGTTTGCCGAACTGCCCAGAATCGACAGGTAGCCGGCAATTTCATCAAGCTTTTCACGGTATTCGCCAAGCAGCTTATCGTGTTCCATGCCGGTAA
Source organism: Porticoccaceae bacterium (assembly GCA_041622295.1). Taxonomy (GTDB): domain Bacteria; phylum Pseudomonadota; class Gammaproteobacteria; order Pseudomonadales; family Porticoccaceae; genus HB2-32-21. The sequence continues at coordinate 1,241 of JBFJZC010000005.1, read as the reverse complement.
GACGGTGTAACCGCAGCTCGAGAATAGCCTGAGCCTGAGGCGGCGACAGATAATAACTGCCATCGCGCAGGCCATGGGATTCGTCGAGATCATCAGGCCGACTGGTCGCGTCAGCGCGCTCCAGAAACTCGGTGACATCACCGGGCGCCCAACTCTGCCTGAGCAAATTCTCGCGCGCTTCAGCAGGCGTTGGGGAAGCCTTAATCAGTGCGATTACCGCATCAATGTTCGCGATCGCGATGGCCAGTCCTTCCAGAATATGACTGCGCTCCCTGGCCTTGCGTAACAGATAGACTGTACGGCGCGTCACCACTTCCATGCGATGACGTATAAACACTTCCAACAGCCGCTTAATATTCAGCGTTTGCGGCTGACCATCAACAAGGCCCACGATATTGATGCCGAACACCGTTTCGAGCTGTGTTTGCGCATAGAGGTTGTTCAACACCACTTCGCCCATCTCGCCACGCCGGAGTTCGATGACTACGCGCAGTCCGTCTTTATCAGACTCATCTCGCAGTTCAGAAATCCCTTCAATCTTCTTTTCCTTCACCAGCTCGGCAATTTTCTCAACCAGGCGAGCCTTGTTCAACTGATAGGGAATCTCACTGATGATGATGGTTTCCCTTGCGGTCTTTTTATCGACCTCTACTTCGGCGCGAGCACGAATATAGATGCGCCCCCGGCCCGTTCGATAAGCCTGAATAATACCGGCACGACCGTTGATAATAGCGCCTGTAGGGAAATCCGGGCCCGGGATACACGCCATAATTTCATCAATGGACATATCCGGGTTTTCAATCAGCTGCAAGCAGGCGGTGATCACCTCGCGTAAATTGTGGGGTGGAATGTTTGTCGCCATGCCCACTGCAATGCCCGATGACCCATTCACCAGCAGGTTGGGCACACGCGTCGGCATTACCGCCGGAATCATCTCGGTTTCGTCGTAATTAGGCACAAAATCGACGGTTTCCTTATCGAGATCGGCAAGTAGCGAATGAGCTATTTTAGACATGCGAATTTCGGTGTAGCGCATCGCCGCAGCGGAATCGCCATCAACCGAACCGAAGTTACCCTGTCCGTCGACTAGCGGGTAACGCAACGAAAACGACTGCGCCATACGCACAATGGTGTCGTACACCGCAGAATCGCCATGAGGATGATATTTACCGATAACATCGCCAACCACCCGAGCAGACTTTTTGTAGGGCCTGTTCCAGTCGTTGTTTAACTCGCTCATG
>JBFJZC010000004.1:0-25080 GCA_041622295.1 Porticoccaceae bacterium | reverse complement strand
CCCATTCAGGCCATTCATATTCCCAAAACTGTCGACAACGATTTACCCCTGACTGATAACTGCCCTGGTTTCGGCTCGGTGGCAAAGTACGTAGCAGTGTCTACCCTGGAAGCAAGTCTTGACGTCGCCTCCATGTGCGCAACCTCTACCAAAGTATTTATTCTTGAGGTGATGGGTCGTCACGCCGGCTGGATAGCCGCTGCTGGCGGACTGGCAGCGGCACAGGACGGCGATCCACCGCACATCATTCTGTTCCCGGAAATCGCATTTGATAAGAATAAATTTCTGAAGAAAGTGGCACGCACCGTAAAAACCAACGGCTATTGCGTGATTGTGGCCTCAGAAGGCGCGCAATATAAAGATGGCACGTTTATAGCGGACGCCGGCACCACGGACGCCTTCGGACACCGGCAACTCGGCGGCGTTGCGCCAACCCTGGCAGCCATGATCAAAAGCGAGCTCGGCCTCAAATACCACTGGGCACTGGCCGATTACCTGCAACGTTCTGCGCGACATATCGCCTCCGCCACCGATGTCGAGCAGGCCTACGCTGTGGGCAGGGCCGCAGTTGAGTTCGCACTGGCCGGGAAAAATGCGGTGATGGTCAGTATCGAGCGCACAAAAGCAAAAAAATATGCCTGGAAACTGGGCGAAACACGCCTGACCGAGGTCGCAAATATCGAAAAGCTGATGCCCCGTAATTTTATCAGCCGAGACGGCTTTGGCATTACCGAACTGGCGCGGGAGTACCTCACACCGCTGATCCAGGGTGAGGACTACCCACCTTACAAAAATGGCATTCCTCAGTACGCGCGCCTGAAAAACACGCTGGTAGAACGCAAGTTAAAAAAGCAGTTTAAGATTTAGACTTCGACGTTTAAGTTTGGAAGTTTGAAGACTTAAGATTTAAAGAACTGAGGTTTAGACATAAGGCTTGGAGTCTTAACGTACGTGTTCTCACCAGCGTCTGGCTATTCATAGCGCGGGTTTCTCGAAAGTTAATAGCTGGCACCAGACAGCTACACGTCCAGCAAAAACGTTACCGGGCCGTCGTTGCACAGCGACACCTGCATATCAGCACCAAATATCCCCGCCGCCACCCGCCCGTGGCGGGCAGTTATATCCGAGACAAACGCCAGATAGATTCGTTCGGCATCTTCAGGCCTGGCCGCTGACGAAAACCCCGGTCGCAAGCCCTTGCGGGTATCGGCCACGAGGGTGAACTGGGGCACCACCAGCACCCCCCCGTTGATGTCCTTTACGCTCAGGTTCATGCGTCCACTTCGCTCAGATGGTGAATTCCCCTCGGGGAAAATTCGGTAGTTCAATACCTTGTCGACCAACTTGTCCGATTGCTGGGTGGTGTCGCCAGACTCGACACCCAGCAGCAGCAAAATACCCCGGTCAATTGCACCAACCAATTCACCACCGACCGCGACTGACGCATGACTGACTCGCTGAATCAGCCCGCGCATGAGCTATACGCATCGCTCATCAAACGATAACAGCACATACTAATAGCACTTTATACTTCCTCTGACTCGCGCGCTTTTATAATCAAAGCCATATCATGGGTAGCTTTGACCAGCGCATCAACCGTACCGGGTTCGCTGGACGCATGACCCGCATCACGAATCACCTCCAGTTTTAGCTGGGGCCAGGCAGCCTTCAAATCAAAAGCCTGCCTGACCGGACAAACAATATCGTAACGCCCGTGGACCGCGACGGCGGGGATATGGGCAATTTTGCCGACGTTGTCCAGTATTTCATTCTCCGCCAGAAAACACTTGTTCATAAAGTAATGGGCTTCAATACGCGCCATCGCCAGGGCCACATGGGAACTGCCCAGGCGTTCCACAACGTGGCGGTTGGGCTGCAGGGTGGCGCAGCGAGCCTCCCACAGTGACCACGCCCTGGCCGCTCGCGCCCGCTGCAGCTCGTCATCGCCGGTCAATCGCCTGTGGTAAGCCACCAGAAGGTCGCCCCGCTCCCCAACGTCTATAGGTGCCAGGAAATCGTTCCAGTAATCGGGGAAAACCTCACTGGCGCCAAACTGATAAAACCAGTCAACATCGCCCGGACGACACAGGAAAATACCGCGCAGCACCATGCCCAGCACCCGACCCGGATGACTTTGCGCATACAACAAACTCAGTGTAGAACCCCAGGAGCCGCCAAACAGGAGCCAGCGGTCGATGCCCAGAGTTTCGCGAATCAACTCTATATCTGCGATCAAGTCCTGGGTAGTATTTTGCTCAAGACTGGCGTGGGGTTGCGAGCGTCCACTGCCTCGTTGATCAAACAAAATGATGCGGTAAACCTCGGGATCAAAAAAACAACGGTCTTTTTCCGAACAACCGGCACCCGGACCGCCATGGACAAACAACACCGGCAACCCATCGTCCTTACCACTCTCCTCAACGTACAGCGTGTGGTGGTCAGTAACCGCCACCTTGTGAGTAGCATAAGGTCCGATTGCCGGGTAATGGGTACGCATAGGTTTATTCCGTGTATTAAGTTGCAGATCTAACTTAGGAGCATAAGAAAATGAGGGGCGCTTAAACAGCAGATGGAAGCAAAAACGGGTGTGTTACCGTTTACGCTCAATACCCCACCTCGGCACAGCAACATAAGGCAGACACTCACAAATGGCAATCTCCAATATCACTCGGCAGCGTTGCACCTGGTCCAGGGGTGACGAACTTTATGAGCAATACCATGATACAGAATGGGGCGTCCCCTGTTACGACGATGCCAGGCTGTTTGAGTTCCTGGTACTGGAAAGCGCCCAGGCTGGCCTGTCGTGGCTCACCATCCTTCGCAAACGCGACAACTATCGTCGCGCCTTTGCCGATTTCGACGCCGTCAAAGTCGCCCGCTTCAACAGGCGCAGCGTCGAACGGCTGATGAGTGACTCGGGTATTGTGCGCAACCGGCTGAAGATCGAGGCGGCGATCAGTAACGCTCGACACTTTCTCGACCTGCAGGTCAGTCATGGCAGCTTTGCCAACTACCTTTGGGATTTCGTTGACGGTGAACCCGTACAGAACCGCTGGCAAACCATGGCTGATGTTCCGGCCACAACACCCGTTTCGGATACCATCAGCAAAGACATGAAAAAGCGTGGCTTCCGTTTTTTTGGCTCCACCATTTGCTACGCTCATATGCAGGCGACAGGCATGGTTAACGATCACCTAACCAGCTGCTTTCGCCATGCTGACTGCACGGCAAGCAAAACGACTCGAAAAAGCTAACCTATCCTACCTGCCAATTACGGTGATCGCTGCGAGGATGACACCGAACAAAAAGGAGCTATAGTGGAAACCAATAACAACCTCCCCTCTGTCAGGAAAACCTTATGAAAAAATCCACCGCTACCCTTGTCCAGGAAATGCTCGACCGAGAAGCCATCCGCGACCTGCCCATACTCTACTGCCACTACGTCTGGCAAAACGACGTCAAGGCCATGGTTAACCTGTTTACTGAAGACGGCTCGATTGGCATTGACGATGGCACCATTCCAACCACCAAGGGGCGAAAGAACCTGGTCAAAATGTATGAAAAAGCCCTCGGCGACCTGGCGCCACGGCCGTTTATTCACAACCACGTGGTAAACCTGGACGGGCCAGACAAAGCCTCCGGCACCTGCTACGTGGAAATTCGCGGCATCACCGATGGCAAAAGCATTATTGGCGCCGGTTATTACAATGACGAATACCGCAAGATAGACGGTGACTGGAAATTTCTGTCACGGGACGTAAAAATGTACTACATGGTGCCGCTGGAAAAAGGCTGGGCAGAAAAAGTGCTGAAGGACAAAAAGAAAAAATAGAGCGCATAAGCAGGCCGGTTGCCAATCACCACCAAAACAGCGCGGGCACCACCGAAAAACAGCACGGGGAGTTTCTACACAGACTACTCGCTTGCAACGCTTACTGTGCTATTGCCAGGACTGGGAGCCGACTGGTCAGACAGCTTGGCTTAACCCAGTTGGCGATTTCACCGCGTTAACAAATGCGTTGCGTTAACGAAATAGCCTAACGCCCAGCCCTTTTACGCTCATTTTCGGTAAGCAGTTTTTTGCGGACGCGAATATGGTGGGGGGTCACTTCGACCAACTCATCTTCTTCGATAAACTCAAGCGCCTGCTCCAGCGTGTGACGAATCGGTGGCACCAGAGTCAGTGCTTCATCGGTGCCGGCAGCGCGAATGTTGGTGAGCTGCTTACCCTTGGTCGGGTTCACGGCGAGATCGTTACTACGGGAGTGAATGCCGATGATCTGGCCTTCATAGATGTCTTCGGCATGACCGAGGAACATGCGGCCTCGCTCCTGCAGATTAAACAGTGAGTAAGCCAGGGTCTTGCCTTTTACCATGGACACCAGCACGCCATTTTGGCGAGACACAACGTTGCCAGATTTAACAGGCCCGTAGTGGTCAAAAATGCTGGTCATAATGCCTGAACCCGAGGTCAGGGTTAAAAAGTGACCGCGAAATCCAATCAAGCCACGCGACGGAATCAGGAACTCAAGCTTGACGCGTCCTTTGCCGTCCGGCTCCAGGTTGCGCAGCTCGCCCTTGCGCAGGCCAAGCTCCTCCATTACCGCACCCTGATGCCGATCTTCAACGTCAATGATGACCTGCTCGAAGGGCTCGTGAACCTGGCCATCCACTTCTTTCTGAATTACTTCTGGCCGCGACACAGCAACTTCATAACCTTCGCGGCGCATGGTTTCAATCAGCACTGAGAGATGCAGCTCACCGCGCCCTGAAACACGAAACTTGTCAGGGCTGTCACCCGGTTTGACGCGCAACGCCACATTGTGGATGAGCTCCCGCTCAAGACGCTCCTTCAGGTTGCGCGAGGTCACATACTTGCCATCCAGGCCGGCAAATGGCGAATCGTTGACCATAAACATCATGCTGACTGTCGGTTCATCAACGGTCAGGGCGGGTAGCGCTTCCACACAATCGGGATCGCAGAGCGTGTCGGAAATACCAAGGCCATCGATACCGGTTACTGCAACTATGTCGCCAGCCTCCGCCAGCGGCGTCTCGATCCTCTCCAGACCCATATAACCTTTTACGCTGAGCACTTTGCCTTTACGGGTCCTGTTCTCGCTATCAACAACAATCACCTGCTGGTTGGGCGCCAGCTTACCCCGGGTGATTCGCCCAACGCCGACAACACCGACATAACTGTCGTAATCCAGGGCGGAAATTTGCATTTGCAAGGGACCTTCCCGATCAACTTCTGGCGCTGGCACTTTGTCGGTAATCATCTCGAACAACGGCGTCATATCGTCCGCCAGCTGGTCGGCGGACAGGCCCGCAACACCGTTCAACGCAGAAGCGTAAATAACAGGAAAGTCCAGTTGTTCTTCAGTGGCGCCGAGGCGATCAAACAGATCGAAAACCTGATCGACCACCCAGTCGGGGCGGGCACCGTGGCGATCCACCTTGTTGACCACGAGGATCGGATTAAGACCCTGCTCAAAGGCCTTGGAGGTGACAAAGCGTGTTTGCGGCATAGGCCCATCAACGGCATCTACCAACAGCAGCACTGAATCCACCATCGACAGCACCCGCTCTACCTCACCACCGAAGTCGGCATGACCTGGGGTGTCAACAATGTTGATACGGTAGCCATTCCACTGGATAGCGGTATTTTTGGCTAATATGGTGATGCCCCGTTCTTTTTCCTGGTCATTGGAATCCATCACGCGCTCAGCGTTCAGGTCCTTGCGATCCAGGGTCCCAGACTGCCTGAGGAGTTTATCGACCAACGTCGTCTTACCGTGGTCAACATGGGCGATGATCGCTATATTGCGAAGCTTCTGAACGTCAGACATGGGAAAGGGTGCTGCAAAATTCGAGGCGCGGATTATAATGATTCCCGCCCGCGAAGTCACAACTATTTATCTGGCCCGGTCAATAGCTGATGGCCACCTGACATACAGGGCATCAGCCCCGCCAAAAACTGTGGCGCGCCGCGGCGATACTTTTCCCACCTGGCTGACTGCCTATCCACCGGGCTTACCCCTTAAAGCGGCGCTCAAGATGAGGGCCGATAGACACCAAGATTTTGAAAACCCTGCTCATGAAGCAACTCTGCATGCAAGCGACTCATCATGCCTTTCTCACAATACAGCAGGTAGCGTTGCTTCTGATCGAGGCTTTTAAAATTCTTTTGCAGGGTGAAAAAGGGCGCTGTTTCGACTGCGACTGCCCCCGCTGTTAAAGGCTTACGCATGATCTCGTCGGGGTGGCGAATATCCAGAATCGTCATACCGGGTTGCGGTGACGAAAAAACTTCGACGCTCGGCAGCTCGGCAAGATTGTCCATCAATTCGTCGATATTTTCCTCTCGTCTATTGGCGATGGCATGTTCAAGCACCGCAAAATTGAACTTCTCTTCCTCGCGCGCGATGCGCTCGGGTTTGGCCCGGGTAGTGGGTTTGACGGAAATAACGCCACAATATTCCGGCATATTCGCCGCGAAATCTTCTGTGCCGATGGCCCGGGCGATATTGATAATGTCGTTTTTGTCCATGGTGACCAAGGGCCGGATGGTCAGCAGGTCGGTGACTGAATCAATGACAGCCAGATTTGGCAAGGTTTGGCTGGACACCTGAGCAATACTTTCACCCGTTACCAGGGCACCGACCTTCCAGTCATTCGCTACTTCGGTGGCGGCGCGGAACATCATGCGTTTTAGCACTACACCCATCTGTGAGTTATCTACCGTGGTGAGAATTTCAGCCAACACGCTCTCAAAGGGCACCGTAATAAATTTGACCCGATGCGAGGATCCATACTTGTCCCACAGGTACCAGGCCACTTCCTTGACACCCAGCTCATGGGCGCGACCACCAAGGTTAAAGAAGCAAAAATGGCTGCGCAGGCCCCGTCTCATCGTCAGGTAGGTGGCGACACTGGAGTCGAACCCGCCTGAAATCAGCGACAACACCGGCTCTTGCGTACCCAGTGGAAAGCCGCCAAGCCCCTGTGTGGTTTGTTCGATGATGTAAAGCTGCGCGCCGCGAATATCCAGACGGATTGTCAGTTCGGGATCAACCAGTTTGACCTTTGCTGAAGCTGCACGCTGCAACAGTCGACCGCCAATCTGGCGCTCCGCCTCAACCGAGTTGAACTCATGCTTGCCAGTCCGCTTGATCCGCACACAAAACGTAGCGCCTGTCAGGCGCTCTTCATAGGCAGTCCAGACCAGGTCTGCGATGTCGTCAAAATCGCCGAGGGGATGATGAGCAACCAGCGAGAAGTTAGCGATACCCGGTGTCGTCGCCAGTAAACGCGCTACCCCGGCCGCACTGACCCCGTCGGCGTCGGCGGTCAACACTTCCAGCTTGTCCCACTCGCTGCGCACCTCGGCGGCGTAACCTCGGTCACTAATCAGTCGGCGCAGGTTATCCCGCAGCTGCTTAATAAAGCGCTTTCTCACCGGCGCACTTTTGATAATAATTTCCGGGAAGAGTTTGACGACAAAATGCATGATTGAGCGAAGCCTGCTGGCTGGGGAGGGCCGGATTATAGACCTCCATCGTCATCTGACAAACCACTGTACTGACGCGTCCAGAAAGTTCGCGTAGAATACCCGAGCTGATCAAAGGGGTACCTCGAAACGCCCAATATTGGTGCACAAAAACAAGTTCGCACCATTTTTGAGCATGTCGACGGTCCTGATATCCAGCAGTAAGTACCTGCACGGCCCAGTTTAGATGTGCAAGCCCGTGGCACAGGTTTTGCTTTTTATGAAGCTCCAAGGAGGCAACGGTCGCCACAACATGGTGCGGCGACACGACCCCAATTAGCCCACCGCCCAGACGGGAGGTGAAAGAAAACAACATGATGATTCCCGATCTGGAGGAAATATGTCCACACAAACCCTGAAACTCCTTAAGGAAAGCGAAGCTGGCTGGGTCGACCTGCGCTTCACCGACACAAAAGGCAAAGAGCAACACCTCACTATTCCTGCCAGCGAAATCAAAGAGAACTTCTTTGAAGAAGGCAAAATGTTTGACGGCTCGTCCATTGCGGGCTGGAAAGGCATCAACGAATCCGACATGATCCTGATGCCTGATGACAGAACGTCAGTACTCGATCCATTTACCGATGAACCTACTGTCATCCTCCGCTGCGGCATTCTCGAGCCGACCACCATGCAGGGTTACAACCGTGACCCACGCTCCATCGCAACCCGTGCCGAAGACTATATGAAGTCCACCGGTATTGCGGACAGCGTCCTGTTCGGTCCAGAACCCGAATTCTTTGTGTTTGACGACATCAAATGGGGCGCCAATATCAGTGGTGCTTTTTACAAAATACGCTCGGAAGAAGCTGCCTGGGCCACCGAACACGACTTCACAGATGGCAATATGGGCCACCGCCCTGGCCTCAAAGGTGGTTATTTCCCGGTGCCACCAGTCGACTCCCTGCACGATCTGCGGGCGGCCATGTGCGGCGCTATGACCCAAATGGGTCTGGTTGTTGAAGTGCATCACCACGAGGTAGGCACGGCTGGTCAGTGCGAAATTGGTGTTGGCGCCAATACCCTTACCCTGAAGGCCGATGAAGTTCAGATCCTGAAGTATTGCGTCCACAACGTTGCTCACGCCTACGGGAAAACAGCGACTTTCATGCCCAAACCACTGGTTGGTGACAACGGCTCTGGCATGCATTGCCATCAATCACTATCCAAAAACGGCACCAACATCTTCACCGGCGACGTCTATGCTGGCATGTCCGAAACCGCGCTATTTTATATCGGCGGCATCATCAAACACGCCCGCGCCCTGAACGCCTTTACCAACGCCTCCACCAACTCTTACAAGCGTCTGGTACCTGGCTTTGAAGCCCCCGTCATGCTCGCCTACTCAGCGCGCAACCGCTCGGCTTCCATCCGCATCCCCTTCGTGCCCAATCCAAAGGCGCGACGTATAGAAGTTCGCTTCCCCGACCCGACCGCCAACCCCTACCTGGCGTTCTCTGCCATGTTGATGGCTGGCCTTGACGGCATCCAGAATAAAATTCATCCCGGCGACGCGGCAGATAAAGATCTGTACGACCTGCCGGCCGAAGAAGCCAAAGCCATCCCAACTGTTTGCTCTTCACTTGAGCAGGCGCTGGATGCCCTTGACGCCGACCGCGAATTCCTGACCAAAGGCGGGGTGATGGATGACGATACGATAGACGCATATATCAAACTGAAAAGATACGAAGTTGAAAGGGTCAATATGACCACTCACCCCGTTGAGTTCGATATGTACTACAGCGTGTAATGCGCGCCGCCGTGGCTGATTAACCCAGTCGCTCTGATTAACCCAGTCACAAAGCGCAAAAAAAGCCCGTCATTCTCTGAATGACGGGCTTTTTCTTTTGTCCAAGTCCAAGTACTCTCACTGTGCGACTAACGAGCAAGGGAAGCAAAAATGAATATCTCGCCACTATTTTTGAGATTTTTACTGACCGCAAGCCTGAGCGCTACCCTGGTCGCGGTACACTCGACGGTAGCTGCCGAAACGACACCGATGTATCGCGTGGTCGATGAGCAGGGCCACGTCACCTATACTGACTCCCCACCAGCCAACAGCACATCCGAGCCGATCAAGCTGTCACCCATCAATACGCAGCCGGCGGCAGTAACACCACAAACTCAAAAACAGCCTGAGCAGGCAGTTGGCGCTGCCTATACCGTGAGCCGCATCACCCAGCCCGCCCAGGACACGACTGTTCCACCAGGCCAGCTAGACGTAATCGTTCAGATAGAACTGGAGCCACAGCTTCAACCAGGCCATCTGGTAAAGCTCTATCACAATGGCCGCCTTTACGGCGCGCCAACATCAGCTAGCTCTTTCTCGCTGACAAGCCTGATCCGCGGACAACACCAGGTGCAGGCAGAAATCGTCGACGCCGATGGCAACATAAAAGCAACCACGCAAACTGTTGTTTTCCACGTCAAACGCGCCTCTGCGCAGCAGCCCAAAGCCCAGAAAGCCAAATAGCTAATTTATATGCGCACCATTATGGTGCTTTACTCCCACCAAATGCCCTACAATGGCCTCAGGTTCTGCTGCAGAACCGGGCATTTCCTGCACCTCCGCCATGGCCCGCAAATTGCAGACTGAATGGCAGGCTCATAATCACGTTATTTCACATCGCGCTCCGGCCACAACGATGATTTACGAAAATACTAACCAGTTAGTGCTGGATAATCTCAACACTGCCGTCCTGCTGCTCGGCGAGGGGCTGGAGATCACCTATCTCAATCAGGCGGCGGAAAACCTCTTCGCCTCCAGCGCACAGCGCTTGCTCCGCCTCAATGCAAGCACCCTGTTTACCGACTCCGAATCAAGGAAGAAGATTTTTGAAGATGCGCTGGCGAACAACCACCCTTTCACTGAACGCAAGGCAAAGTTACTGCTGCCCGACCTCACTGAAATCACCGTTGATTATTCTGCGACACCACTGAATATCAGTGCCGAAGCGAAATTATTACTAGAACTGCATCCAATGGACAGAACCTTGCGCATTGACCGCGAAGAAGCGCTTATTTCCGCCCATGACACTTCCCGCAATCTGATACGAGGCCTGGCGCATGAAATCAAAAACCCGCTTGGCGGTATTCGCGGAGCATCGCAGCTGCTCGCTCAGGAACTGGATCGCAGTGAACTGGTGGAATACACAGATATCATCATAACCGAGGTCGAACGGCTCAAAGACCTGGTTGATCGACTGCTGGGGCCGTCGTTTCCCAGCAAATTTTCGCCGGTCAATATTCACGAAGTGACCGAACACGTTATTAAGCTGGTGCGCGCTGAAACGAATCGCAAGCTGCACATTTGCAAGGACTATGACCCCAGTATCCCAGACATTCTGGGTGACCGCGAACAGCTTATTCAGGCGACCCTCAACCTCGTTCGCAATGCCATGCAGGCGCTCGACAGCAGCGACAAAATTGGCAGCGGCGGGGAAATTGTTCTGCGCACCAGAATCGTCAACCATATCACCATTGGCAAGCTGCAACATCGGGTAGTTTGTCGCCTGGACATCATTGATAACGGCCCAGGTATTCCCCCCGAATTTGCCGATCGAATTTTCTACCCAATGATTAGCGGGCGCGCCAACGGTAGCGGCCTGGGCCTACCCATTGCGCAGGCCGCGATTAATCAACACCAGGGTTTAATTGAATGTGAAAGCCAGCCTGGCGAGACCAGGTTTTCAGTTTTCCTACCCGTAAGTCCCGTACAAGACATGGAGCTAGCAGTATGAAACCGACGATATGGATTGTCGACGACGATAGTTCAATCCGCTGGGTCATGGAAAAGGCCCTGGAAAAAGCCGACTTAAAGGTACGCAGCTTCGCAGATGCGCGCAGCCTGCTCGACTGTCTGGAAACCCAAACGCCCGATACGATTATCAGCGATATTCGTATGCCCGGCATTGATGGCCTGCACTTACTCAAACAAATTCACAGCGAACGACCCGAACTGCCGGTTATCATCACGACCGCTCATTCAGACCTTGATAGCGCGGTAGCAGCCTATCAGGGCGGCGCGTTTGAATATCTACCAAAACCCTTCGACGTCGATGACCTGGTCACAGTCACGCGCCGTGCAATTGCCTTTTCCCAGGAAAAGACTGCAAAAAACGTCACCTTAAAACCTATAGAGCAGACCGAGATCATCGGCGAAGCGCCCGCCATGCAGGAGGTATTTCGCGCTATTGGCAGGCTTTCCCATTCTAATATCACAGTATTAATCAACGGCGAGTCGGGCACCGGCAAGGAACTGGTCGCCAAGGCGCTGCATCGTCACAGCCCGCGCAAAGAAGCGCCTTTTATTGCCCTTAATATGGCGGCAATCCCCCACGATCTTATTGAGTCGGAACTGTTTGGCCACGAAAAAGGTGCATTTACCGGCGCCGCGCAACGTCGCATCGGACGGTTTGAGCAGGCCGAGGGCGGTACATTATTTCTCGATGAAATTGGCGATATGCCGGCAGAAGCACAAACACGACTGCTGCGCGTGCTTGCCGATAGCGAATTTTATAGGGTCGGCGGGCATACCCCCATCAAGGCTGATGTTCGCATTATCGCCGCGACACACCAAAACCTGGAAAAGCTGGTTCAGGAGCACCGGTTTCGAGAAGACCTGTTTCACCGGCTCAATGTTATTCGCATTCACCTGCCCAAACTGTCAGAACGCCGGGAAGACCTGCCAAAATTGATGGAGCATTTTTTACATCAATCGGCCAAGGAGCTAAACGTCGAACCAAAAACCCTGTCCCCGGAGGCGGAAGCCTTCCTCGTTAATCAACCCTGGCCCGGTAACGTACGCCAACTCGAAAACACCTGCCGCTGGCTGACCGTCATGGCCGCGGGACGAGAGGTACTGCTGCCCGATCTGCCACCCGAACTTTACGAAAAGCCAGAAGAAACGACCAACATACCGGAAAACTGGGAACGAGGTTTACGCCGGTGGCTCACGCAGGAACTCGCCAGGGGCAAGAAAAATGTGCTTGCTACAGCGCTGCCCGCCTTTGAGCGCACAGCCATTGAAACGGCTCTGCAACACACCGCTGGACGTAAACGTGACGCCGCTGAACTACTGGGCTGGGGACGTAACACGCTAACCCGCAAACTGCAGGAGCTGAATATCGAGTGATCATCGGTCGATACGACACAGCAGCGCGAAGGGGTCTCCGCACCAATCTAACAAGGTTCGCTTACTAAGCTGATCAACTGATCCAGGCTAATCTTACGAGCCTGTACGGTCGCCTCAAATCTAGCGCCGCAGGCAAGGCTTTAGTTGAGCGTCTCTGGACGCTTGGTGTCAGCGGCAGCCTGATTCTGTTTAATCAGCGCCTGCTGAAACAGTGCCTCAAAATTTACCGGCGGCAACATCAAGGCGGGAAAGGTGCCGCGAACCGCCAGGCTGTCAAGCAACTCGCGGGCATAGGGAAATAAAATGGCCGGACATTGTGTGTTTAGCACTTGCGTTAACTGCGTGGCATCAAGACCAGCAATGACAAATATACCCGCCTGCTGAATCTCGGCCAGATACGCCACCTTGTCATCTTCCTGCACCGAAATAGTCAGCCGCAGCACAACCTCATAGCGATCATCTGCTAATTTGTGCACGTCTGTTGCCATATCCTGACTGACTTTTGGCTGCCACTGACGGGCGAATGCCTCTGCGCCCAGTGGCACTTCAAAAGATAAATCTTTGACAAAAATACGTTTAACGGCCAATACTGTTTTTTCAGCCTGATCAAGACCATCACCACCCGTACCCGATGCTTTTTGCGCCGTCATTTCAACTCCCGACTTTTAATAACTAATAACTACTTAACTGCACAGCGCCGCTTTGCGTACGCTATCAATACATGGCGATGTACTTTGCCAGGATCTGGCCGCCCACCGCATCTGCAATACCGATTTACCCGAAAATTCCGGATATTTAGCCCGCGGTCAGACCTAACAGCGTGTCCAGCTCACCACTGTCGGCAAATTGGCGCAACTCTGTGTAACCGCCGACGTGGGTCTCGCCGATCCATATCTGCGGCACCGTATCTCTGCCACTGATCTGCTCCATATGCTGACGCAACTCGCGATTGCCATCGACTGCAATATCCTCAAACACGATATTGCGTCCGGCCAGCAGGCTTCTCGCCGCCACACAGTAGGGGCAAATCCTCGTGCCATACAACACCACTTTATTAGTCATCTACCGTTCACCCCGCTACCACCGGCAGGCTCTGCGCGCGCCACTCGCCCATCCCGCCCTGTAAGCGTCGCACCTCAAACCCTGATGCGCGGAGCTTCCTGCCAGCGGAGGCAGAATGCTGACCCAGCTTATCGACCAGAACCACTGTTTTTTGCCGATATTTTTCCAGCTCAATCACTCGGGCATCGAGCTTTGCCAGCGGAATATTCAGTGCATTGGCGATATGCCCCGCCTGATATTCCTTGCTGTCGCGAATATCTACCAGGATACCCGCGTCGCTGTTGACCAACCGGGTCGCGTCATGAACAGAAATTTGCTTGCCCGCTTTGGTCTGCTCAGTAATCGCGAACAGATAAATAAGTACGAGCAAGGCACTGACCAATAGCCATTGTTCGCTGATGAAGATAAAAAAATCCAATGTTTAACACCTCTAAAAGCCATTATGATCAACCGCTCGCTGGCGGTGGCGTAGTATACACAAAGAGCCATAAACGCCGCAGTTTGTCGCGCAATCCCGCCGCAATATCAGGTGCCAAACCAGCTACAGTCATGGAGTTTGACCACCCGAAAGTGTAATATCTGCACGTCCCCTCCACGCCCGAGTTAGCCCTTATACATCATGGAAATGCGCAAATCGCCACTGGTCCTTATTATTCTCGACGGCTGGGGTCATAGCGATTGCCCGCACGCCAATGCTATTTATACCGCCAACACGCCGGTTTGGGACGAATTGTGGCGCAGCCATCCGCACACATTGATTCACTGCTCAGGCACGGAAGTCGGACTTCCTGAAGGTCAGATGGGCAACTCCGAAGTTGGCCACATGACCATCGGTGCCGGTCGCGTTGTCTACCAAAACTTTACACGTATCAACGCCGCCCTCAAAGACGGTAGCTTTAATCAAAATGAGGCGTATACCCAGGCAATAGATAAAGCGGTACAGGCCGACAAAGCCGTACACATAATGGGCCTATTGTCGCCGGGCGGGGTACATAGCCACGAAGACCACCTGCTGGCCGCCCTTGATCTGGCGGCAAAAAGAGGTGCAAAAAAACTTTTCCTGCACGGCTTTCTCGACGGTCGCGATACACCGCCACGCAGTGCCCGCCAGTCCATTGAAAAAGCCGAGAAAAAGTTCGCCGCCATCGGCGTGGGACGAATCGCCAGCCTGTGTGGGCGTTACTACGCAATGGATCGTGATCAACGCTGGGACCGAACCCAACTCGCGTGGCAGCTACTTGTCGAGGGCGAGGCAGAGTACTCCTCTGACAACGCTCTGACCGCTTTAGAGCAAGCCTACACCCGCGGCGAAAACGACGAATTCGTCAAGCCGACGCTAATCCAGAATTCAGCCCAACAGCCCGCAATCGTCGAGGACGGTGATTCAGTTATTTTTATGAACTTCCGTCCTGATCGCGCCCGGCAACTCACGCGAGCCTTTGTCGATAGCACTTTTGACGGCTTTCCACAGCCTGTACGCCCAACCCTGTCAGACTTCGTTATGACCACGGAATATGCAGATAACATTCAGGCGGCCTGCGCATACGGACCACAAAGCACCCGCAACTCCTTCGGTGAATACCTGGCTAGTCTCGGCAAAACGCAATTACGTATCGCCGAGACTGAAAAGTATGCCCACGTAACATTCTTTTTTAGCGCAGGTCGGGAAGCCGAGTACCCCGGAGAGGACAGAATACTGGTGCCATCACCTGATGTTGCCACCTATGATTTATGTCCCGAGATGAGCGCGCACCAGGTCACCGAGCAGTTGGTGGCCGCCATTAATAGCGGAGCCTATGACGCGATAATCTGTAATTTCGCCAACGGCGATATGGTGGGTCACACCGGCCTCTTCGATGCCGCCGTGACAGCGGTTGAAGTCATCGACCAGTGCCTGGCCAGCATTACAACAGCCTTGAAGGCAGCTGGCGGTCAATGCCTGATCACCGCAGATCACGGTAACGTCGAGAAAATGCAAAGCTCCGACAATGGTCAGGCCTTGACCTCCCATACCACCGACCCCGTGCCCCTGGTCTATTTCGGCGATCGGAATATTCACCTTCGCGACGGCGGGAGCCTCGCCGATGTAGCACCCACCATGCTGGCACTGCTTGATATTGCCCCCCCCGGGGAAATGACCGGGCATTCCTTGCTAACTGCGGCCTGAGCGATTGCCTGGTGCCTAGCGATTGCCTGGTGCCCATACGGCGATACGGCAAAACACTTTTAAAAGCGGCAGCATGTTTAGCGGTGACCGCTGCTATCGCGCTTGTCGGCCACGCCGCACAACCCTCCGACGATAAAGATAGAAAGAAACTTGCAGTGCTGAAGCACGAGATCTCAGCTTTGCAAAAGCAGCTTCGCCACACTGACAGCGAGCGAGGCCAGCAAGCTGAGAAACTGCGGAAAACTGAACAAAAAGCGGCCCAGATACAGCAAGCTTTACGTAAACTTGATCTGGAAGTAGGTGCTCTCGATACCGACCTGGCAAGCCTTGCAGACAAGAAAAAAATTCTTGAAATAGCCAAGCACAAACAGGCTGAGCTGGTTGCCCGGGAACTGAGCGCAGCTTACCGGCTCGGTCGACAGGAACCATTAAAACTGCTTTTTAATCTGGAGAATCCCGACAAGGTCGGGCGCATGCTCAGATATTACCAATACATGATAACTGCCCGCAGCGATGTAC
The DNA here is from genome assembly GCA_041622295.1 of Porticoccaceae bacterium. Taxonomy (GTDB): domain Bacteria; phylum Pseudomonadota; class Gammaproteobacteria; order Pseudomonadales; family Porticoccaceae; genus HB2-32-21. The sequence continues at coordinate 8,649 of JBFJZC010000004.1, read as the reverse complement.
TAAGCAACTTCAAAAACACGCTTTCCGAAATAGCCAGCGTCGAGGCTGAACTGCTAGCGAAACAGGGCAAACTAAAAGAAAGCCAGGCGGCATTTGCGGCCGCTTCAGACAACCTTAAAATGGAACTGGAAGAAAGAAAAAATTTATTAGCCACTATTACCCGGCAAGCCGTCAATGAAAAAACCCGACTGAGTACATTGGAGCTGGAAAAAAGCCAACTCGAAAAGCTCATCGCAAAACTTGAGGAAAACATCCGCAACCTGTCCATTCCGAGCGACACGCCATTTGCCACACAACGAGGCAAACTGCCCTGGCCAGTGGCGGGCACCGTTCAACATGGTTTTGGCGCCACTCGCAATACCAGCCTGGTATGGTCCGGGTGGCTGCTGAGTGCCAGGGAGGCAAGCCCGGTAAAAGCCATTCATCACGGCAGAGTGGTGTTCTCGGATTACCTGCGCGGCCACGGGTTGATGTTGATCATTGATCACGGCGGCGGCTACCTTAGCCTCTACGCCCACAATCAAATGTTACTCAAGGAGATTGGTGACTGGGTGACTGGTGGCGAGGACATTGCCCGGGTCGGTAACACCGGCGGTCTGGCACAGAGCGCTCTTTATTTTGAAATACGGAATAAAGGCAAGCCGGTCGACCCGAAAACCTGGCTGCAACCAAGGAAGTGATAGCGCCCAGGCCAGCCTCCCAGCTACACTTAGCCAATCCAAGTCCAGGAAAAATTATGTCGTTAATAGCACGCTTACTGTGTGGCCTCCTCGTCATGACCTCCGTTGCCGCCAGCGGGGAAGACAGTTCCGAAGCGGCACGCCTGCCACTGGCTGAACTACAGCTTTTCGCTCAGGTTTTTGAACAGATCAAATCTTCCTATGTTGAAGAAATTGACGATAAAACATTGCTGGAGAACGCCATCGTCGGCCTGCTCGCGCAGCTGGATCCGCATTCTGCCTTCCTTAAGGAGGAGTCATTCCAGGAGCTGCAGGAGCATACGTCAGGCGAATTTGGCGGCATAGGTATCGAAGTCGGAATGGAAGGCGGTTATGTCAAGGTTATATCGCCCATCGACGACACCCCCGCATCACGGGCGGGTATTGAACCGGGGGACTTGATCATCAAATTGAATGATCAATCGGTACAGAGCATGGGCCTCGAGCAGGCTATCGAAATAATGCGCGGAGAAAAAGGCAGCACCCTGTCGGTCACCATTGCCAGAGAACACGCTGACGGGCCACTGAATTTCACCCTGACCCGGGATATTATCAAGGTACTCAGTGTTCGCCAGCGGCTGATTGAGCCAGGCTTCGGCTACGTTCGCATCGCTCAGTTTCAGGCCAATACAGGCGTAGATTTCAAAAAGAGCCTGACCAAGCTAAGCTCAGGCGAAAAACCGCTCAAGGGTTTGATTCTGGACCTGCGCAATAATCCGGGGGGATTGCTACCTGCTTCCATAGAAGTAGCTGACGCGCTAATCGATAAGGGCCTCATCGTCTACACGGAAGGCAGGGCTCCCACGTCCCATAGCCAATATCCCGCCACGCCGGGAGACATGCTGCCGGGAATCCCCGTGGTGGTTTTAATCAACGGTGGCACCGCTTCGGCATCAGAAATAGTTGCCGGCGCCATTCAGGATCACCACCGCGGTGTGATAATGGGTACCGATAGTTTTGGTAAAGGCTCGGTGCAAAACGTTCTGCCCCTGGATGATGGTAGAGCCATAAAATTGACCACTGCAAGGTATTACACGCCTGCTGGAAGATCCATCCAGGCAGCCGGGATCAAGCCCGATATAACCGTTGCCAGAGCTGAAATTCGCGAATTTAAGGGTGAGTTTCAAATGCGCGAGGCCAATCTCAACAAGCATCTGAGCGCTACGCAAGCGACCCAGGCCGAATCCAAAAGTGGTAGCCAGCCTGCTGCGGTTAGCGACAACCAGCTGTACGAGGCACTGAATCTGTTAAAAGGTTTAAATATCCTTGCAAAACAAAATGTTGAATAGCGGGATGACAATCTGGTATAAACGTGGACTCCGATCTAAGCTCCTGCCAGGACAGCTCAAATTTTAACCAATGACGGTGCCAGTCGGACGCAACTTCAGGTTCGCAATATCAGGTCAAAGCTGTCATTTGAGTCGAGGTAACAGGTATGAGTAACGTTGTTTATATCAAGCGGGGAAGCGAGCAGACAGAACTGCACGACGTCCCTATCCGCAGTAACCGTTTTTTTAAACTGGCCGACAGCTGGTACTTCACCACGCGGGAAGGCGCATCGATGGGTCCCTACGATTCTCACGCGCTCGCGGAGAAGTCGGTGGCCGATTATGTCGAGTTTGCCCATAACGCGGCACCCCACATACTGAGGCTGCTGACACCGCCTGTGCATGCTATGCGTGTTTAACCAGCGACCAGACGTCTACCTACACTTTCCTTTGCTGCTAACTGTCTGCTGCTAACTGTCCGTCTCGCCCTGATCTTAAAGGGTGTGGTGGGCGCGGTGGCTCCCTCGTCGCTTAACCCAGCTGTTAGGCGCAGCGCATAGGCACCGTTTCATCTGACCTCAATACCGTGTCGCGCCATGTAGTCTTTCGCTTCCTGAACACTGTGCTCGGCAAAATGGAAAATACTGGCTGCTAACACGGCGTCAGCTCCACCTTTCTGAATACCGTCCACCAGGTGCTGCAGTGTACCTACCCCACCCGACGCAATAACAGGGATATTAACCGCCGAGCTAACAGCCTTTGTCAGGGCCAGGTCAAACCCATCCTTCGTGCCATCACGATCCATGCTGGTCAGTAAAATTTCACCAGCACCGTATTCCTCCATCCGTATCGCCCACACTACCGCATCTATTCCCGTCGGCTCTCGGCCACCGTGCGTAAATATTTCCCACCGCGCAGGTTTGCGACCTGGGTTAGCCCGTTTGGCGTCAATTGCCACAACAATACACTGAGAGCCAAATCTGTCTGCCGCCTGCCTGACAAATTCGGGATTTTTAACCGCCGCCGAATTGATACTGACCTTGTCCGCTCCGGCCCTTAACAGGGCACGTATATCTTCGAGGGTGCGCACCCCGCCGCCGACCGTCAGGGGAATGAATACCTCACTGGCGATGCGCTCCACGGTGTGGATGGTCGTATCACGTTGTTGATGACTCGCTGTTATATCGAGGAAGGTAATCTCATCCGCGCCCTCAGCATCGTAGCGACGCGCAACTTCAACCGGATCACCGGCATCGCGGATATCAACAAACTTTACGCCTTTGACAACTCGACCAGCGTCTACGTCAAGACAGGGAATAATACGTTTGGCTAACACGGACATGCTACCGCTCCTGACCCTGGATCCTCGCTGATATTACCGGACGGTAATCCGCCCGGATCAAGTATCCACTGCTTGTGAATGAAATTTCGCCACTTTGTCGACCGGAGAAAAAACCGCACCGTACTGCGTACAGGCATGGATGCCGGACAAAATCGGGACGCCATTCTAGCACTGGAGATATCGGGAAGTGCAGCTAACTTGAGTTCGCGCGCGGTGAAACTGAGTACTATCGAGAGCCACATGCCAGCCTTTGGTCGCCAGATCATGTGGGCAATTAAACGAACAATTATTTCTAGAACTTTTGCTTCAACACCATCACGCCCGCCTGCTCGCTCATCTCAACTCGGCTCAAAAACGTATTACCAAGCAGAACTTGCACCGGATGATTGCCGTCAACAACAGTCGCAGGAATATCATGAACCGTTATCGCCCCAACACTAACCTTACTAAGGCTAACGACGTAGGTTTTGACAACCCCACCCGCCGTGCTCGCGGTCGATACAACACCTGTCTTGATATCAATACCCAGCCGCTTCGCATCATTTATATTCATCGCCACTGCCGAGGCGCCAGTATCGATCATGAATTGCGTCGGGTACCCGTTAATCGCCCCGCTGGTATTAAAATGCCCATTGGGGCCACGCAGGATCTTTACCTCCGCAAATTTCGCCGCACTGAAACTGGCGGAGATACGCTGCGAGACTTGCAGTGTGGTTTGTTTACCATCAATCACCACAACAGCCCGCTTACTATCGCTACTGACTAATTTAACGCCTTCCGGGCTGGTTTCACCCGCCTTTAACAACCGCGACTTACCATCAATCGCAAGTAACGCTTTGTTCTTAAACAGGCCGCTGACGACAACGTCCGGTGCGGCCCACAGGTCGCCGCTGAGTGAAAGCATTAGCATAAATGCGCTCACTACCCACGCATACCCGATATTCAAACTACCTTCATCACTAGAGCCATAATCATCCATGCGCCCACACCCGCCAACACGTCGTCCAGCATGATACCAAAGCCGCCTGGAATTTTTCGATCTAACACACTGATCGGCCAGGGCTTCAGAATATCCAGACAACGAAACAGCAAAAAGCCGGTTAGCCACCACCCCCAGGTCGCGGGCACCAACGCCAGCGCAATCCACAGACCGACGAATTCGTCCCAGACGATGCCCGAGTGATCGTGACCTGCCAGCCGCCGATCGGCATACCCACAGATCGCCACGCCGGCCAGAAAGGCAACCAGCACAACTCCCCCGTACCACCAGTCGGTCAACAGGGCCAACAAGGGCATCAATGCCAGGGCAACCAGCGACCCCACCGTGCCTGGTGCCTGCGGTGACAATCCGCTACCAAAACCAAATGCCAGCATCAGCACAGGGTCTTTTAACAGCGCCCTAAAAGTTGGTGTCGCGGTATGTATTGCCGGCTTGATCATTACTTAAACGTGTTCGTTATAACTCAACAGCAGTGTCACCACCGCAAAACCCTGGCATCGTGATAATTTAGAAATGCCGATAACCTTCGGTCGCCACATCAAGCACCCGCCCTTCGGCATCATGACAAGCCACGGCGTTGCCCGGCACGATAACGCCGATAGACGTGGCGACCATTGCCCCGGCAGCGATCGCCGCTTCAAAATCTGCACATCGTTCAGGGGCTACGGTAAAACAAAGTTCATAATCATCACCGCCCGCCAACGCCCAGTTTAGCGCCTGTTGCGGAGAAACCACGGCACTCAAAGCCCTGGACAAGGGTAATGTCGCGACGTCTATTGCTGCGCCAACGCCACTGGCCGTCACAATATGACCGAGATCAGCGAGCAGGCCATCAGAAATATCAATGGCTGCAGAGGCGTATGCCTGCAATAGCTGGCCCTCGGCAATGCGCGGAGCTGGACGCCAGAAGCGCTCAGTCAGATATTCGCGGTCGGCGTCATTTGTTGCTGTGTCGATAGTCCCCTGCGCAATGGCTAACCCGGCGGCCGCATCCCCTAATGAACCGGTAACATAAATACGGTCACCTGGTCGCGCACCACTCCTGCGCAAGGCCCGGCCAGGTGGCGCACCGCCGAGTACAGTAATAGTAATCGTCAGCAACGCGCCACGGCTGGTATCGCCACCGACCAGAGTACATTGGAAAGCATCCGCCACCTGATGAAGGCCGCTGGCAAAATCCGCCAGCCAACTTTCGTCCGCCTCCGGCAACGTCAAGGCCAGGAGAAACCATTTTGGTCGCCCACCCATGGCGGCAATATCGCTGAGATTCACCCGCAATGCTTTTTGCGCTATTTCAGCGGCAGCGGATCGTTCTGGAAAATGGACACCGGCCACCAGCGTGTCGGTGCTTATAACAAGTTCTTCATCGGATCCGGGCTGAAGAATTGCGCAATCGTCACCGATACCCAGCACGATGCCATTGGCAGTGGTTTTGCAGTCAGCGCCCTTATACTCAGCGCCGGTTCCCGCGGGACTCGTGCCTGCAGTATCTTTTCCTATAGCATCGACACGGGTAGAACCTTTGCGAGAGCACTCACTCGGGGCAAACTTCCCCCCGGAAAAATAACGCTGGATCAGCGTAAATTCATCGAGGGCCATCGCCAACCATCACCTCTTGGCCGCCGTTGCGGAAATCTCCAACTGGCGTGTTTTTATCGCCACTCGATCGACAACGCCATTTATAAATTTGTGGGCATCTGTCGGACCAAAGGTTTTCGCGAGATTAATCGCTTCGTTGATAACCACCCGGTAGGGCACATCAATCCGATGCATTAACTCATAGGTGGCAATACGTAACAGCGCCAGGGACACCGGATCCAGCGCACTTTTGTCCCGATCGAGAAACTCACCAAAGGCCAGGTCAAGCTCATCGAGGTGAGCGGGAATGGCATGTAAAAGGTCACTGAAATAGGTTTTGTCAGCACGTCCTAATTTGCCGTCAGCATAAAACTGGGACTCAACAGCAGCAATGCTGTCACCGCCCACCTGCCACTGATACATTGCCTGAACCAGCAAATGGCGCGCTTTTCTCCGTTGCGAAGGCGTTGCGGAGGACACCGGTTAACTGGCCAACTGCTGAAACAGTGAAACCATCTCCAGTGCTGTTAAAGCAGCTTCCTCGCCTTTATTTTCTTTATTGTCACCAGATCGGTCCTGCGCCTGCTGCAAATCGTCGGTCGTGAGCACACCAAATGCGATTGGCATACCTGTGGTCAGCGCAACCTCACCGATGCCACGCGTACACTCGCTACAGACATATTCAAAATGCGGTGTGCCGCCGCGTATCACGCACCCCAACGCGACGACGGCATCGACCTGCCCGCCTTCAGCCAGTTTTTTAGCCGCCAGCGGCAGCTCGAATGCACCGGGCACCCGGACAACCTGGACTCGATCAGCTGCCACACCCTGCCGCGTAAAAGCCCGCAAGGCACCGTTGAGCAGGTTTTCGGTGATCTCACCATTCCAGCGCGCCACGACAACCGCAAACCTGGCGTTATGGGGATTAAAATTACCTTCTACCGGTCTCAATTCACTCATACTGATTCTCTGTCACTCTTTGTTTGTTAACCGTCGATCTCAACTAATCATCGCACTCAACGTAATCGACCACTTCCAGATCAAAACCGGAAATTGCGCTAAAACGAAACGGTGCACTCATGATACGCAGCTTCTTGGCACCCAGGTCACGCAGAATTTGCGAGCCGGCACCGATCTGCATATAGACGGTATCGGAGGGGTTTTTGGGTCGGGGTCGATTGACCGACAGTCGATCCAGATCTTCTTCGACCTTGTCAGCAGTTTCTTCCTGGAGGATCACAATAATAATGCCGCAGCCTTCGTCGGCAACGTATTTCATTGCCTTATCCATCGTCCATCTTTTGTAGGAGCCGTACTGATCAATAGCAAACAGATCGCGCATTACGGTAGGTAAATGCACACGTATTGGCACCGGCTTTTCACTGTCGATTTCGCCCTTAACCATGGCAAAATGTTTGCAATTGCGCGCGGCATCGTAATAGGTATGCAAAGTGAACTCACCGTAGGCGGTTTGCACTACCCTTTGACCCAGATGCTCCATGGTTCGATCATTGACCATGCGATGATGAATCAGGTCAGCAATGGTACCGATTTTTAAATTGTGCTTTTCAGCGAATTTTTCCAGGTCTGCGCGCCGCGCCATCGTGCCGTCATCATTCATAATTTCGACAATAACCGACGCGGCTTCATAGCCCGCCAGCAACGCCAGATCGCAGCCAGCTTCTGTGTGACCGGCCCGGCTCAGCACGCCGCCAGGCTGTGCCTTGAGTGGGAAAATGTGCCCCGGCTGAACGATATCAAGAGCCGTTGCATCCGGGGCCACCGCTACCTGCACGGTCCGCGCCCGGTCAGCCGCGGAAATACCCGTAGTAACGCCTTCCGCCGCCTCAATTGACACGGTGAAATTGGTGCCGTGGTTGGCATCGTTAATATCCACCATCAGCGGCAGGTCGAGTTGCTTGCAACGCTGTTCAGTCAGGGTCAGGCAAATCAGGCCGCGGGCATGGGTCGCCATAAAGTTAATATCACTGGCGGTGACCTTTTGTGCGGCGATGACCAGATCACCCTCGTTTTCGCGATCTTCATCATCCATGAGAATGACCATACGGCCTAGACGAATGTCCTCTATAAGTTCTTCTGTGGAATTTAATTTCATAGCACTAGGGCCTGTTAAGTAAGCTTTGCGCGAGTTCAGTTAGCGATGTGCCGCGTTCGTTGTCAGCGTCATTATCGCCCAACAACAGGCGTTCCAGGTAACGGGCAATCACATCGACTTCAACATTCACCTGTGTGCCGGGCTGATAATCTCCAAAAACAGTGTTCTCCAGCGTGTGGGGCACAATGTTGAGTTCAAACTCGGCGCCCGTCACCCTGTTGACGGTCAGGCTGGTGCCATCAACCGTTATCGATCCCTTGTGGGCAATATAACGCGCCAATTGAGTCGGCGCCCTGAGTCGAAACCGCTCGGAACGCGCATCAGGATGGCGGCTGACAACTTCACCAATACCGTCAACATGCCCAGATACCAGGTGGCCCCCGAGACGTGAACTGGGTGTCAGCGCTTTTTCGAAATTGACTCGGCTATCGACCCGCCACTGCCCCAGAGTGGTCAGCGCTATAGTTTCGACCGATGCATCCGCCACAAAACCCTGATCCATGACCTCTATCACCGTCAGGCAAACGCCATTAACCGCGATGCTGTCGCCGAGCCCGACGTCACTCAAGTCGAGTCCGCCGGTGTCCAGCCTCAGCCGTAAATCACCGCCACGCCGCTCGACGCTG
>JBFJZC010000003.1:0-31272 GCA_041622295.1 Porticoccaceae bacterium | reverse complement strand
TGACCCCATAGGACTCAGGCCTTATATATCGGCCCTCCGGCCTGTCGGCCACCCCACCATCGAGAATTTAAAGGAATACATGGGTAAATCACTGGTTATTGTCGAGTCGCCCGCCAAGGCGAAAACAATAAATAAATATCTGGGCAAGGATTTCATCGTCAAGTCGAGTATCGGACATGTGAGGGATCTGCCCACAGGCGCTAGTAATCGTGGACCAGTGGACGCCAAGAAAAGGGCTTTGCAGGCGGCGGCGACCCGGAAGATGGGCTCGGAAGAAAAACTTACGCACCAGAAACGTAAAGCGCGAGAGCAGCTCATCGCGCGTATGGGGATCAACCCGGATCGTGACTGGGAGGCGGATTATCAAATATTGCCTGGCAAGGAAAAAGTCGTTGCCGAACTCAAAAAACTTGCCGAGAAGGCGGATACTATTTATCTCGCGACTGACCTTGATCGTGAGGGTGAAGCGATTGCCTGGCATCTCAAGGAAACCATTGGCGGTAGCGATGATCGTTACAAGCGGGTGGTGTTTAACGAGATTACCAAAAAAGCTATACAGGAAGCCTTTGCTCATCCGGGCGAGCTGGATGTTCAGCGTGTTAACGCTCAGCAGGCACGGCGTTTTCTCGACCGGGTAGTGGGCTTTATGGTTTCGCCGCTACTGTGGGAGAAAGTCGCGCGGGGCTTATCTGCTGGCCGCGTGCAGTCTGTCGCAGTCAAGCTGGTGGTGGAGCGAGAAGCGGAAATACGGGCTTTTCTGCCCGTGGAGTACTGGACCCTGCATGCTGACCTTGAGAACAAATCAGAAGATCTGGTGCGTTTTGAGTTACGTACCGTGGGTGGTAAGAACTACCGTCCGGACAATCGCGCAGACAGCGATAAGATTGTTGCGCAGTTAAAGGGTGAAACATACCGGGTTAGTGAGCGGGAAGATTCGCCGACGGAAACCAAACCCCCCAAGCCGTTTATTACTTCGACGCTGCAACAGGGGGCAAGTACACGTTTGGGCTTTAGTGTCAGGAAGACTATGACGCTGGCCCAGCGCCTCTATGAGGCGGGCTATATCACCTATATGAGAACCGATTCCACCAACATTAGCCAGGAAGCGCTGAGCAGTTGCCGAGATTTCATAACGACTCGGTACGGGCAGAAGTACCTTCCAGAAAAGCCCAACATCTATGGTAGCAAGGCTGCGGCTCAGGAAGCCCACGAAGCGGTACGCCCCTCCAATGTGGATATTTCGGTGGCGGATTTACAGGGGGTAGATGACGATGCCAAAAAACTCTATGAGATGATTTGGCAGCAGTTTGTTGCGGGACAAATGCTGCCGGCGCGGTTTAACAGCACCACTGTTAAAGTCAGTGCTGGCGACTGTGAATTGCGAGTACGCGGCAGGGTAATGATTTTTGACGGATTTCTGCGTGCCATTCCTGTGCTACGTAGTCAGGACGACGTAGAACTACCCGATTACCGTGTCGGAGAAGAGCTGCAACTACTGCAGTTGGTACCCCGGCAGCATTTCACCAAACCGCCGCCCCGCTACAGTGAAGCAGCTTTGGTCAAGGAACTCGAAAAACGTGGCATCGGTCGGCCGTCTACCTATGCAAACATTATTTCAACAATTCAGGATCGCGGTTACGCGCGTCTGGAAAACCGACGTTTTTATGCTGAGAAGATCGGCGAAATCGTAACCAGTCGGCTCGGCGATAATTTTACTGACCTGATGGACTATGGGTTTACCGCGGCCATGGAAGCGCAGCTGGATGAGGTGGCGGCGGGTGAGCTTGGCTGGAAAGATGTACTCAACAGATTTTATAGTGATTTTGCGGCGCGCTTGAGCAAAGCTCAGGACGCTGAGCATGGTATGCGTCCCAATGATGCAACGGAAACAACTATTCCGTGCGAACAATGCGGTCGGCCGATGATGATCCGCACCGGCAGTACCGGTGTATTTCTCGGTTGCTCGGGTTATAAGCTGCCACCAAAAGAGCGTTGTAAAGGCACCAAAAATCTGACGCCAGGCGACGAAGTCGTTAATGTTGAGGAGGACGATGAGGCTGAATCTAAGTTACTGATGGCGAAACATCATTGCGCCATCTGTAATACCGCAATGGACAATTACCTGATTGATGAGCAGCGCAAGCTTCATATCTGTGGCAATAATCCAGATTGCCCTGGCTTTGAAGTGGAAATGGGCAGTTTTCGTCTGCGCGGTTACGAGGGGCCGGTTATCGAATGCGATAAATGCGGTGCCACCATGGAGCTCAAGTCAGGACGTTTTGGCAAATATTTTGGGTGCGTGGCTGAGGATTGTAAGAACACCCGCAAGTTGCTGAGAAACGGGCAGGCTGCGCCACCGCGGATGGATCCTGTTGCTATGCCGGAGCTGTCCTGCGTCAAGGTTGATGATCACTACATTTTACGTGATGGGGCTTCGGGCTTATTTTTGGCGGCCAGCCAGTTCCCAAAAAACCGGGAAACACGAGCGCCTCTGGTCGCCGAATTGTTGCCTCACAAAGATGAGATAGATCCCAAATATGATTTTTTGATGTCTGCTCCGGTGCAGGATCCGGATGGTAACAAAGCGCTGGTGCGCTACAGTCGCAAAACTGGCGAACAGTATGTGCAGACGGAGGTAGAGGGTAAGCCGAGCGGTTGGCGGGCTTTCTACGTAGACGGGCGCTGGCAGGTGGAGGATAAACGCAAATAGCGAACTGGCCATGAGGCGAAAAGGCTTGGTTATACGCAGCAAAAAGCCCATCGTGGTGCGCGTCGACAATGGCGCGTAACCCGTACACAGGCCTTTGTTTGCAGCGCTACGCCAATGCGGAGGCGCTGGTGACGGCGATTGATGCCGTTACGGCTGCTTCGTCGGTGCTGGCGACCGCCATGCTGCAGGGGGCAGTGTTCCAGTTATACAGCGCCTATTTAATGCACCTGCGTGATATTGCCACAGCCTGTTCCTGTTCAGCCCCGGCTGATATTTACTCGGCCAGACAATTGCTTGATGTCTTGCGTGAGTTGGACAAAGTGCCTGCAGAGGCGAACGAAATGGATGCTCTGGTCGAAGATCGAGGCAGCTGGCTGGGCAGATGCGTGGCAGTTTATGGTGCGTTGCTAGAAGGCGCAGAGCCACAGGGTGTCCAGGTCAGCCATGGCGGTATCGATGTCCACCAGGAAAACGAAGTGGTATTACCGATTACGCTGCAAGAGGTGCGGAGCTGGCTTGATACAATGGACGAATTACTGGAGAGACACAGCGCTCTTATGTTCGAATACTGATTAGTGCTCTAACACCGACCGGTGTGGTTTGCTGCTATACTTGACCCCTTAAGCAAAAAGTGGAGCTAACATGGCCTCATCTTTATATGAAATTGTCATGCTTCCTGATGGGGAAGTTGTACTGCAGCGAACCAATGAAGACGGGGAGCCACTAATCCGCATCAGTTTTTCTGACGAAGCGAAATACTATCTGCGAGACACCCGAATGGATGTCGCCAAAGCAATGATAGACGCGGGCATTGATGTGGTGGAGCGAATGAGCTCGGATGATCTGCTGCTGGAAGATGATGACATGGATAACCGTATTCTTCATTGAGGCGATGGCACCTAAGTAATCGCGCTTCAACGTACCCGCGCTTCAACAGCTAACGAATCACCCCTTATATTTTTTCGGACGACTTGTTACATCTAGTGACAGAGGACTGTGTGTCGCCGCTTGCCTTGTCTAAGCCTGACAGACGTCGGTCTTTGTTATACGGCCACATATTTTTTGCTTTGTTTCACCCTCCTGTATTCTGGAGCTCCTGTGCTCTGGCGCTAAAGACAGGGCGCTTTCGTAGGGTATTCCGCACATTACTTTTTCTGTTACCAGCCCTTATGGGCGAGCCGTGCTGGCGTAGCTTTTCATCAGCAGATGCTGCGCGGGTGGCTGAAGATCAGTCCTTGTTCTGCGCAAGGGCAGGGGATTTACTTGTGCGAATCAGTGAGTTCGTAAAATCCCAGCATAGAGTCCTTCTATAGCGAAGTCCTGCTCATGCAAATTGACTTCGATGGGCTCATAGTTGCTATTTTCCGGCATTAGAAAAATAGTGTAGCGGCTGCGGGTTTTTTTGAGTCGCTTAACGGTGACCTCGTTGTCCACGCGAGCGACTATAATCTGGCCATTTTCGGCGGTAGGCGTTTTGTGAACGGCAAGGAGGTCGCCGTCCAGAATACCGACTTCGCACATGCTGTCGCCACGTACGCGGAGCAGGAAATCGGCCCGGGGGTGAAACAGTGAACCGGGCAGATCACAATAATCCTCAATATTTTGCTCTGCCAGGATAGGGTCTCCTGCGGCAACTCGACCAACAATGGGTATACCCTGTGGTGGCGCAATCAGGCGTATGCCTCGTGACGTCCCAGGTATCATCTCAATAACGCCCTTGCGGGCCAATGCACGTAGGTGCTCTTCAGCGGCATTGGCTGAACGGAAGCCGAGTTCAGCGGCAATTTCCGCCCGTGTGGGTGGATACCCGGTTGACCAGACGGTTTGTTGAATCAGTTCTAAAATCTGCGCCTGTCGGGAGGTGAGCGGCTTTGTCATTGGGTAGACCCCGGGGTAGTTCACTGTAATTGTATCCAGTATAAAAAAATAAACAAGACTGTATATCTACCAATATACTGAACCTTCAATGAGATGGGAGCTGGTGATGGACGAAAGCAAAATACCCGAAGCATGGCGAGTGCTACGCATACAATCTGAGCTGGTAGACGGGATCGAGTCGCTGGCCAAGCTGGGCCGAGCGGTAACGGTGTTTGGTAGCGCTCGCGTACAGCCTGGTTCCCCATGGTACGAGGAGGCACAGAAACTCGGCGAGTTGTTGGGCGCGGAGAACATACCCGTGATAACGGGAGGCGGCCCGGGCATCATGGAGGCTGCTAACAAGGGTTGTTACAGTACTCCCGCTAATACCGTTGGGCTTAACATAACGCTGCCAATGGAACAGAAGCCGAACCAGTATCAGGATGTAAGTCTCGAGTTCCGTTACTTTTTCGTACGTAAATTTCTGTTTGTGAAATACGCCGTGGGGTTCGTTATATTCCCTGGTGGTTACGGCACCATGGATGAATTGTTCGAGGCGTTAACCTTGGTTCAGACAGCGAAGGTTATGCCGTTTCCAATAGTGCTGGTGGGCAAAGCGTATTGGCAGGGGCTCATTGAGTGGATGACCGTGCACATGGTCGACAGTGGCTTTATTAGCAGTCGAGAATTCAACTTATTCAGCGTCGTGGATGATGCTGATGCGGCGGCAAAAATTATTTTGCAACACACGCGGATGCTGAAAGCTCAGGAGTTATCGGAATAGCGAAATCCGGATGGCGCCGTCGCAGCGCTCAGTAATCGTCGAAGTTCGGCTGTGCATCTGAATCGATATTGGCGAGCGGGTCATCCCAGTTGGACATCGAAAAGCTGCTGCCATCATCGTCCTCGTCAGCCATCTCGAAGGCTGCGCGCCAGTCCTCTGGGGGTTGCGCGCTGAGTAAGATCATCTGCTCCCAGGTATCGAAGTCGAATTCACCTATCTCGCCGTTCAAATACTGAACTTCTATCCAGCCTTCCTGCTCATCCACCGCAACGACCTCAAAGAACTCGTCTTCACGCACATCTTGATACCAGTCATTGATTTTGGGGACTATTTTTGCCATGACGTCACCTCAGATATTCGCTATATGCGCTACCAACATACCACCGGTTTTCGAGCAGATCATCTGGGAATCTAGAACGCTTCCTGAAATGGCATATTATGGAAAACAACCGAAATGCCAGTTGAGTTATTAGTGCTTTGAAATTTATGGGGAAAAAAGGAATTCCGGGGGTATTTTAATGCTTTGTGGAAATATCCACACATGTGGACATAAAAAATCTATCTAATAGGAGGTTGTCTTACCAGTGATTGACAGTATTCATTCAGCTGCCTAAGGTCGCGGTGTTTTTATCAGGTGCAATAAAAATGATACTTGGTCCATTGATGCTCGATCTCTCCGGTACCGAACTCAGTAGCGAAGAGCGCGAATTGTTGCTTGAACCAGCGGTTGGTGGCGTGATTTTCTTCGCGCGGAATTTTACATCGCGAGCGCAATTCTGCGAACTCACGGCAGCGGTCGACGAGTTACGGCCAGCCCTTCTGTTGGCCGTCGATCAGGAGGGCGGCCGTGTCCAGCGCCTGCGTGATGGCTTTACCCGTTTACCCGCCATGCAGCAGCTTGGAGATTTTTATCGCAAAGATGCAGCGGCTGGGAGCAGGCTGCTGCACGAAGTCGGTTGGCTGATGGCGGCTGAAGTTATCGCCAGCGGTGTTGACTTCAGTTTTGCCCCGGTGCTGGATCTGGATCGCAGCCATTGCGCGGTGATTGCCGACCGCGCCTTCAGTGATGAGCCGCAATGGGCAATCAGGGCGATTGGGCACTTTATTGATGGTATGCACGACGCCGGGATGGCGGCGACGGGCAAGCATTTCCCTGGACACGGCGGGGTCATTGCAGATAGTCATCTCGAGACCCCTTCGGACGGTCGCGACCTCAAGGTATTGCGTCAACACGATTTACTGCCGTTCCAGGCGCTGGCGCCGCGTTTGCAGGGGATCATGCCGGCCCATATTGTGTTTCCCGGTATCGATAAGCAGGCGGTCGGTTTTTCGCGGTTCTGGTTGCAGGACGTATTGCGCGCAGAGTTGAATTATAGCGGCGTAATTTTCAGCGATGATCTGTCGATGAAGGGTGCTGATGTGGAGGGAGACTACACACAAAAAGCCGCTGCAGCGCTGGCCGCCGGTTGCGATATGATCCTGGTATGTAATAATCGCGCTGGCGCGCGGGAGGTGCTGGACTTTCTCGCCACGCATCATCCGCTCGAACCGTGCCGACTGGCGACCATGAAGGCCCAGCGAAGCTGGACCTGGCAGGAACTTGAACAAAGCTCCCGTCGTCACGCTATTATCGATGTTCTGGCCAACATTGTTTGATGCCGACTGACTCACTTTAATGCTGACCAATTTCTGACAAATATGCTAAAACCCTTTGAAAACTGGCTTATCGAAGCTACCGGCTTGTCCACGGTGTGGTGGATTGAGATATTTCTTATTGTTCTGTCGGCCCTGCTGCTCGGTTATCTGGTCAGCAAAATTTTTGCCGCCCTGGGCCGCCATGCTGAGCAGACGCATAATGTCTGGGACGACGCTCTCATAGAAGCAAGTCGCAAGCCCGCTGTGTGGTTAGTTTGGGTAATAGGTGTCAATTTTGCGGCTGGGGTCGCAGCCCGTCTGGCGGATTCCCCATGGTACGATCTTGTCGAACCGGTAAATCGCGTTGCCGCGCTTTTTCTGGGCGCATTATTCCTGGTTAATTTTGTTAAACGCGCCGAGCGAAATCTCACTCATCCCGATTATTTTTCCGAACCTTACGATGCCACCACGGTTCGCGCGGTCGGGAAAATCGTCAGGGTGTCGGTGATTATCACGGCGGTGCTGATCACCATGCAGATGTTTGGATACAGTGTTGGGGGGGTGCTGGCCTTCGGGGGTATTGGTGGGCTAGCGGTCGGCTTTGCGGCGAAGGATTTACTGGCAAATTTTTTTGGTGGCCTGATGATATATCTCGATCGCCCTTTTGCAGTGGGCGAATGGGTGCGCTCTCCGGATAAGGAGATCGAAGGCACCGTGGAGGACATCGGCTGGCGACTGACCCGCATCCGTACATTCGACAAGCGCCCACTGTATATACCGAATGCTGTATTCGCCAATATCGCGGTAGAAAACCCGTCGCGTATGTTAAATCGACGGATTTATGAAACCATAGGTGTGCGTTACGAGGATATTGGCGTTGTTGAAGATATCGTTACCGATGTGAAAACTATGCTGGAAAGTCATCCAGACATTGATGCCACGCAGACCCTGATCGTCAATTTCAATTGCTTTGCTCAGAGCTCACTGGATTTTTTTGTTTACACGTTTACGCACACGACCAACTGGGTGGAATTCCACAACATCAAGCAGGACGTGTTACTGAAAATAGCGAAACTCATTGCAGCGAGGGGCGCGGAAATAGCTTTCCCGACCTCTACTCTGCACCTTATCGACGAGTCGTCCGAGACGGTGACATTAAAATCTGCCGGGACGAATCGATTAGATGGATGAGCAGGGGTTGCCAGCGATTATCGGCGGGAGCGGCCTGCAACAGTTGAGCGGCCTCGAAATCATTGAACGAATTGATATGCAGACGGCGTGGGGTAAGCCGTCCAGCCTGGTATCCAGAGGTATTCTGAACGGACAGAAAGTTCTCTTCCTTGCTCGCCACAGCGACGCGCACGGTATTCCACCACACAAGGTCAACTATCGGGCCAATATCGCGGCCCTGGCAGAACTGGGTGCCAGTCACCTTTTTGCCTTTAATGCGGTGGGTGGCATTCACAGTGATATGACTGCAGGCAGCCTGGTAGTACCCCACCAAATTGTCGATTACACCTGGGGCAGGGAGCATACCTATTCAGACTCTGCTGCTGTCGAACTGCAATATGTGGATTTTACCGAACCGTATAGCAACCCGCTGAGGCAGGCTCTGGTTAAGGCCGCACAGACGCACAGTTGTGCGGTTTTCCAGCAGGGGGTCTACGGTGCGACACAGGGTCCACGGCTGGAAAGTGCCGCCGAAATAAGCCGTCTCGAACGTGATGGTTGCGACATTGTCGGGATGACCGGAATGCCCGAGGCCGGTCTGGCGAGAGAGAAAGATTTGCCTTACGCGTGCCTGGCTCTGGTTGTTAATCCGGCAGCGGGCAAGTCAGGTCGACTCATTACCCTGGCAGAAATAGAGCAGGTGATGATCGAGCGTATGCCTGTAGTTAACGCTATTCTGGCGACGGCGTGCAGTGTTCCCCTGCGCCTGCCCGCCCAGAATAGCTAGTCGATGGACGCATTTTTTCTGGCTCCGAGCATCGGGCTTCTTGGTTTGGCCGTGAGTGGTTTTTTATCGGCAACGCTGTTGCCAGGCAGTTCAGAGGCCTTGCTGTTGGTGGTGGTGAAGCAGGGCGCCGCGGATCCCCTGTTATCGGTGGCGGTAGTGAGTGTGGCGAATACACTCGGGGGTTTTTCGACCTATTGGCTGGGCTGGTGGTCACAGCGACAACTGGTCGCAAAAGGCAAATACACGCCGCCCTCATCACGGGCCATCGATGGTGTGCGCCGCTGGGGTGCGTCTGCACTGTTGTTGTCCTGGATGCCAATTGTCGGCGACGGACTTTGTCTGGCCGCAGGTTGGCTGGGCGTCGGGTGGTTACCCAGTTTGGTGGCAATGTTGCTTGGTAAAACGGTGCGTTATTACGCCATTGTGTATCTGCTACAGTCGCTGTGAAAGGCGTGTCGGCGGGTGCGGGTACTCATCAGCAGACGTGGATATATCTCGGGTCAGGTGATGAGGCTGAATGACCAGATTGCGCGCAAAGCAGGAGATTTTAGAGGCTCAGGTCAGGAGTCCGGATTAGGCGTATGGTGAACAGGTGGCGAACCAGCACGGGACTTAGCGCCGTGCAAATAACCTATATCGTGTTGCTCGCGATAATCATCCCGACGGTTGTTTATATTTATAAAGTCTACACTTACAGCGGTGAAAACCTGTTGGCTCAGGCTTTTGATTACCCAGGCGCTTATCCGTCCGGCGCGCAATGTGCTGATCGACCTGGCTCAGTCGCCGATCATCAGGTAGAGCGGCTGGGCAAAAATATTCGTTATAACGTCACTACGCCGAGCAACTATCGCGCAGATTACCCGCACCCCTTGTTGATGGTGTGGGCGCCGTCTGGCCTCAGTGATAACCTTTCCGAACGTTTTACCGGTTTAACCGGACCTGCTACAGCGCGGGGTTATATCGTTGTTCATGTGGCAAGCGTGCCCCTGGGTTTCAGGGCTCTGGGGGAGCTGGCGACAGTGCCCGAGCAAGTCATCAAAAAATGGTGTGTGGCCGCTGATCGGGTTTATTACACCGGACATTCAGATGGCGGCACGGTATCCAATGCGCTGGCGGTCTTGCCGGCGCGGCTAACAGACCCTGTCGCCATAGCGCCGAGCGCAATGGGTATGCAGGGCGAGGACATGGCTGCCTATGAATGTCCGCGCCCGACCAATGTTATGTTAATGCACAATAAGCACGACCGTCATTTTCCAGACTACGGGAGTAAGGTGGCGCAGTGGTGGGCCCGCTGTAATCAATGCGGTGCCCCGACCCCATCACCTGCCCACCCGGATTGTGTTGAATATGAGGGGTGTGCGGCCGGCGTTCGAACATTGTTTTGCCAGGCCGAAGGTAATCATGCCGACTGGCCTGGATTTAGCCACGATGTGTTGGGCTTTTTCGGTGCGCCTGGGGTCGCGGCAAAAAACTGACAATCAGGGTGCTATGAGCTGTGCCAGTAGTTTCGGGCGTTTGTGCTGCCCGGCGCAGAGCTGGCGTGTATCGCGATACTAAAATCCTCGGAGGGCATGAATGCAACAGGGACTGACTGAAACAATAATCACCGTGCAGGCCGACTGGGTTGATTATAACGGCCATATGAACCTGGCGTTTTATGTCCTCGCGTTTGATAAAGCCACGGATAATTTCTACGACGATTTGCAAATTGGCCTCGATTACCGGGCGCGGGAAAACAGTTCGATGTTTACCCTCGGTATCAATGTCGACTACATGCGAGAGGTGTTTGTCGACGATGAGTTGCGCATCACCACACAATTGCTCGACTGTGACGCAAAACGCATGCGTTATATCCACTACATGTATCAAGGTTCAGATCCGGAGCCCGTCGCCATGAACGAATGTCTGGCAGTTCATGTGGATATGGCGCTGCGTAAAAGTGCGCCCTTTCCCGAACAGACCCGCCAACGTGTCGGGGCTGTTTTGCTCGAGCACCGCCGCCTGCCTTTGCCCAGGCACGCAGGGCGGGTGCTGGGCACCAGGAGCTAGCCACCGGCATCAGATTTTGATGGGCCTGGTTGCTTTTGCTGTGGGTTGACTGTCAACGATCGGGGTCAATTGTCGTCGACAATTGTAGTTCGCAACAGAAGCTCTTAAATGTGTCGGTCAACCGGGGGCGCGCACTACCTTGATGAGAACGCCCATCACCGGGTGGTCAAGATACTGAAGCTTGCCCAGCTTTAGACGCTCGCCCTGTTTAAGGGTGTAGATACGGTCGATGTTTTCGGCAACCGCCGTAACGGCTGGTGATTCGCCGGTCAGCGTAAACGGCTGACGGGGGAGATCCTCGGTAGTGACGTAGCTGGTGGTCGTTGCGCCAGCATTAGCAGGTGGGCCGGGTAGCGGTAGTTGGGCGGCGACTATCGTCGGACTGGTTCTGATCAACCAGAGGTTGGTTTCGAAAAGCAGGTAGTTTGACAGGTATAAGCGGATACTGCCTTCCAGCTCGTGATGGTCGGCAATTGTTTTGCCACCCCGAATAACCAGCCACGGGGTATTGCTGGCCGCAAGGCCGGGTTGTTGCCACACCTCGTGATAGAGCACTTTATAAACACCGGTTTTGTTCAGCGTATAGACATCGGGTTTCAATTGCTTAGCGCTTTCGTCGAGACGCCGAAAGCCGGTACCCGTTGTGTCATTATCCAGGTCGGTGTGGCGGGCTGGATACCCCAGTTTGATGTTGGGTCTGCCGGTTTCCTCACTAAAACTGTCGGCCTGAGAAAAGATGATGACTTCCACCTGATACCATTGTTCATCGGCAGCAAATGCTGGCCAGACGACGAGCGCTAGAACAGCGAGAACAGTCTTTTGAAATTTCATCAGGCAACCTGTAGTTTCGGGGTCAGTTGATCAAGCAGCGCCGCGACCGCCTGCAAGCGCTGCTCGGCGCTAAACATGTCGGCATTGAATTTGAGTTCTGTGGCACCCTGTAAACGATAGCAGTCCGGATGTTGCTGCACCATGTCGACGATGGTAAGGGGCTCAACGCTGGTGTGCTTGCTGAATTCAATTTTGCCCCCTGTCGCACCGGCTTCGAGGCGAGCGATCCCCAGACCGTCGGCCTGTTGACGCAGTGAACTGACTCGAAACAGGTTTTTTACATATTCCGGTAGCAAGCCGAAGCGGTCGATCATTTCTACCTGCAGTTCCCGCAATTGATCGGCGGTAGCGGCGTTGCCAACCCGTTTGTAGAGCATCAGACGATTGTGAATATCCGGGACATAGTCGTCCGGGATCAGCGCGGGTATGTTCAGATTGACTTCCGTGCCGGCGCGTAGCTCCAGAGTTGAGTCTGGCGCCTCGCCATTGCGAATAGCGGTTACGGCGCGTTCGAGCAGCTCCATATAAAGGGAGAAGCCGATGCTGTGAATGTGTCCGCTTTGATCATCGCCAAGTAGTTCGCCCGCACCGCGTATTTCCAGGTCATGGGTCGCCAGCGTGAAGCCGGAGCCGAGATGATCGGCAGCAACTATTGCTTCCTGACGTTTGTGCGCGTCGGCGGACATTTGTCTGGGATCTGGCGTAAGCAGGTAGGCGTAAGCCTGATGGTGAGATCTACCCACGCGGCCGCGCAATTGATGCAGCTGCGCGAGCCCAAGCTTGTCGGCGCGGTTAATAATAATGGTGTTGGCACTGGGAATGTCGATGCCGGTTTCAATAATGGTTGTACATACCAGGATGTTGGAGCGCTGGTGATAAAAATCTGACATGACTTTTTCCAGATCGCGCTCGCGCATCTGGCCGTGGGCGACGGCGATGCGGGCGTCTGGGGTCAGCAGGCGCAGCTCGTCTGCAGCCCGCTCGATAGTTTTGACATCGTTGTGCAGGTAATAAATCTGCCCGCCGCGCAACAGTTCGCGGAGGATGGCTTCGTGGACAACACGTTGCTCGGCGCGGTGGACAAAGGTCTTAACCGACAGGCGTTTGGCCGGCGGCGTGGCGATGATCGATAAATCCCGCAAGCCGCCCATGGCCATGTTCAGGGTGCGGGGAATCGGCGTCGCGGTAAGGGTGAGGATATCTACCTCGCTGCGCAGCGCCTTGAGTTTTTCCTTCTGATTAACGCCAAAGCGATGCTCCTCGTCAATCACCAGCAAACCAAGATTATGGTATTCAATCGCGCTATTGAGCAGTTTATGGGTGCCGATCAAAATGTCGACTTTGCCAACACGCACGTTGTCCAGCACGCTATCCTGTTCCTTGCCGGTTCGGAAGCGGGATATCACCTCGATGGTGACCGGCCAATTGGCGAAGCGATCACGAAAGTTATCATGGTGCTGTTGAGCGAGTAGCGTGGTGGGCACCAGCACGACGACCTGCTTACTATTGGCGACGGCCAGAAAGGCCGCGCGTAAAGCCACCTCAGTTTTACCAAAGCCGACATCGCCACATATCAGTCTGTCCATCGGCTGTGCGCCAGCCATATCGGCGCGCACAGCAGCGATAGCGTCCAGTTGGTCGGGGGTTTCTTCGAAGGGGAATTCGGCGCAAAAGGTGCGGTAATCATCGAGCGACACCTCGTATTTAAAACCCTGTTTGGCGGCCCGCCGGGCAAAAATATCGAGCAGTTCGACAGCCGTGTCGCGAATTTGTCTGGCGGCTTTGTCGCGGGCTTTTTGCCACTGCTCACTACCGAGCCGGTGCAGGGGCGCGAGATCATCCTCACCACCGCTGTAGCGGCTGATCAGGTGCAGGTTGGCTACCGGGACATAGAGCCTGGCGTCGTCGGCATAGGCCAGTGTGAGAAACTCCTGAGGTTCGTCATCAATGACGATGGTGTTCAGACCCTGGTAGCGACCGACGCCATGATCGATATGTACAACCGGTGCGCCCAATTGCAGCTCCGTGAGATTCCTGACGGTCTGTTCAGTACTTTCCTGTGAGCGCCGCCGTCGCCGTCGCTGCAGAATCTGTTGGCCAAACAATTCATTTTCGGTAATCAGTCCGACGGCGGGTGAGGCAATCTCTAAAGCGCGTTCCAGGGGGAAAACACAAATACAGATAGCGGCGTCTAAGCTCAAAAATCCTTGCCACGAATCAACCTGCGTCGGCGTCACAGAGATGTTTTTTAGCAGATCCAGCAGGACTTCGCGGCGCCCGGCCGATTCCGCACAAATCAGTACCCTACCCTGGTGTGCGCTCAGATAGTGCGCCAGCTTATCCAGTGGGCGGGCAGCCTTCGCATCGATGCTGACATCCGGCGCTGGCAGGCTGGTAAAACACTGCCCAGAGGGCCGGGAGCTAGTGCGGTCTATCGGCGTCGGATGAAGATCGGTGCGCGGCAGTTTGCCGAGTGCGGCGAACAGCTCCTCTACCGGTAAAAAAACTTTGTGCGGCGCGAGGAGTGGTCGGGCAGGGTCGATTCCATAAGTAGTGTAGCGCGCGTGGACGTCGCCCCATGAATGTTGCGCCGCTTCATTAATGCCCGCTTCTGCGAAAATCAGCGTGTTGCCTGGTAGATGTTCGAACAGCGTTGCACATTTATCAAAAAACAGTGGCAGGTAATATTCAATACCATTGGGCAACAGACCTGCTTTGACGTCCTGGTAAACCGCGCAGGCACGAGGGTCGTTGTCGAAGTAGAGATGCCAGTTATCCAGGAAGTGGTTGATGCCGGCCTTGTCGCGCGGAAATTCACGACCAGGTAGCAGTTCTATGGCGGAAACCTTTTCTTCGGTGCGCTGTGTTTCTGGATCAAAACTACGCAATGTTTCGATTTCATCATCAAAGAGGTCAATGCGAATAGGCAAGCGCGAGCCCATCGGATAGACGTCCACCAGGGCGCCGCGCACGGCGTACTCCCCGTGCTCATAAACGGTATCGACATTGCGATAACCCGCCTGCTGAAACTGTCTGCGTAGCGCGGCGATGTCGAGTTTGTCACCGACGTTGTAGACAAAACTGTTCGCGGCAATAAATTGTGGGGGCGGTAAGCGGTGCATCGCGGTAGCGATCGGGACTACCAGAATGCCTTTGCGTATGGTCGGCAGGCGGTGCAGGGTGGCCAGACGTTCTGAGATGATGTCCTGGTGCGGCGAAAACAGGTCGTAGGGCAGTGTTTCCCAGTCGGGGAAATGCAGAATCGGAAAATCGTCTTCATCGCCACTAAAAAAAAGTAATTCATTTTGCAGGGTTGCCGCTGATTTGGCCGAAGTCGCCAAGACCAGCGTCAAACCGTCAAACTCTCTGGCGGCGGTTGCGATGGCCAGCGCGGCGGCCGCGCCGTGAAGATTGCCCCACTGGCGTCGATCGCCAGCTTTATTGGCGGGAGCAAGAGAAAATTTCGCTGTGGACATAAAATGGGCTGGCTAGCAAACATGGTATTGTACCGCTCACGCTGATTTACGTCATGTGCGCGAGGCCTGGTGGTTTGGCGAGACCTGGGCCTGGACAGGTCTGGTTGGGATCGGCCTGGTTTGGGCCGTCCTGGTTTGGACAGGCGTGATTTGGCCGTGTTGTGATTGGGGAGCCTGACAATTTTGGTGATGGACAATAAAAAAAAATGCTATGTAACGTTGTTGCTGGCGCTAATGATCATATTGTCGGCGACGGCATGTAGCGGTTCTGGATTTAGATTGCAGAATCTCGCCAAGTCAGAAGCTGACTTTGTCGCAGATGCCCACTATACGGAAACCCAGCGGTTGATGAGAAGGTTAACCGCCAAGCTTTACCGGCGTAACCCCGCTGAGTTGTCGAAAACACGGCACGCGACCATTGATATGCGGGTTGAACAGCTGTTCGGCAATGCCGGGCCGTTGATGCTGGCCGAGCTAAACTTTCAGCGCGGCACCGATGCGCTGAATCTGGCGCTGGATGTGAATTACCGGGGCGACAGGGTGCTGGCTTTGATGACCGGGCTCAATGGCATGATTCGTAATGCCTACGAGTACCGGCCGGAGTTTTTCATGCTGGATCGACTCAACGAACAGAAGTTGTATCAGAGTGCCCGCAACATTGAAATTCTGGTGTGGCGACTGAACCGTGCGCGTGCGGCTAACGGGCAGCCGTTGATACTCACTAACAATCTACCCGGGGAATCGTCGAATAGAAGTTTCGAGCGCCTGTTCGGTAAGCTTATTGCACTGCAGGACATGATGGCGGTGGTGGTGTCCCAGCAAAATGATCGGGTGATCAATAAGGTGGCTCAGAATGTTGCCTCGATGGTTTTTTTCCCTTTGTGATGCTAGTTAGATGCACGTGCCGTGACGTGGATTGACAATTCGACACCCATTTATTGCACTTGTCGGAATGAATCACGATAATACCGGCCCTTCAGATACGACCAATCCAGTAGCAGCGAGCAGGTGAATGCCAGTGAAACGACCCCAACCGACGGATTTTTTTAAGGACTGGAAAGAGCGCGAAGCGCTTGCCGAAGCCATGATTCCGCTGATCGGCAAGCTGTACCGGGAGAACAATGTGTCCCTGTACATGTATGGTCGTAAGATGGTTAATCAGGCGGTGACTGACTTAATGAAAGCGCACCGTTTTGTTCGCCAAATTGAGCGGAACGAGCTGTCCGAATTCGAAACCTTCCCGATGATCAACGCCCTTGCCGAGATGGATCTGGGGCCAGCCCACATCGATGTCGGCAAACTGACGGTTCAATATCAGAATGGTGGCAATGGGCGGGATAGAGAGACATTTTTACGCGAACAAATTGGTGAAGATATCGGCAGTACCCGCAAGCCCTTGCCACGGCCTCAGGATGTCGTGCTTTACGGGTTTGGCCGCATCGGTCGGCTAGTTGCTCGCCTGCTGATCGAAAAGGCCGGTGGTGGTGATCTATTGCGATTGCGGGCCATTGTGGTACGCAAGGGGCGCAGTGACAACGACCTGCAAAAACGCGCCAGCCTGTTACGCAGGGATTCTGTCCACGGTCCGTTCAAGGGCACCATTCGCGTTATCGCTGAGGAAAACAAGCTGGTTTGTAACGGCAACGAAATCCACGTGATTTACGCAGACTCCCCGGAACAGGTTGACTACAGCGAATACAACATTAGCAATGCCATCATCGTCGACAATACCGGCATCTGGCGAACCGAGGAGGATCTAGGGCGACATATCAGCCGTTCCGGCGCGAGCAAGGTGATTTTGACTGCACCTGGCAAGGGTAGTATCCCCAATATTGTCTATGGCATTAACCACCATGAGATCGAAGAAAGCTGCAATATTGTGTCGGCCGCGTCCTGCACCACTAACGCGATCGTACCGGTGTTGAAAGCCTTGCTTGACGAGTATGGCATCGTCCGCGGACACGTTGAAACGGTGCACGCCTATACCAATGACCAGAATCTTATCGACAACTATCACAAAGGTGAGCGGCGTGGCCGCAGCGCCCCGCTGAATATGGTGTTGACCGAAACCGGGGCGGCCAAAGCGGTTGCCAAGGCGATTCCCGAGCTCAACGGTAAAATGACCGGCAACGCTATCCGGGTGCCGACGCCGAATGTTTCAATGGCCATCCTTAATGTCCAGTTAGGCCGCGATACCACCGCCGAAGAATTGAACGAATTTATGCGCAAAACGGCGTTGTATTCGCCTCTGCAGCAACAGATTGGTTTTACCAAGTCACGCGAAGCGGTATCAACTGATTTTGTCGGTGATCGCCATGCCTGCGTGTTTGACTCGCGGGCGACCATCGTCGATGGCAACAGCTGTGTGCTCTATTGTTGGTATGACAATGAGTTTGGCTACAGCTGTCAGGTAGTTCGCTGCCTGGAAAAAATGGCTGGCGTTAGTTGGCCGATGTTTCCCCTGGCCAGTTGAATAGATGGCTATATTAAAGGCGCAATAAAGGCGCATAAATTTTTGGGAATGTTAGCAAAGCACAGGGGTTTGGCCGGGCATGCAGGGCATGTGTCGGGTTAATTCTGGCCAACAGGGATTGATCTCGATATAATCCGTGGCCGTTTGCACCGGCCGGTTCTGAAGTTCCTCATCGGTAGGTGCCCCCCAGAAGGGCGTTGCCCGTCTGGAAGCCAGACACCGCACAGGCTTCCCGGTTCTGGAGCGCGCGAAACCGTTGTCAATATAGAGTGGGAAAGCTTTCTATGATAAAGATCCGCAGGGGATTGGATTTGCCTATTGCCGGGGCGCCAGAACAGGTTATATACGATGGCGCTGCCGTCGATAGAGTCGCGGTGTTGGGTCCAGACTTCGTCGGCATGAAGCCGACCATGGCGGTCAAGGAAGGTGACCGGGTCAAGCTTGGGCAGGTGCTGTTCACGGATAAGAAAAACCCGGGTGTACGCTACACATCGCCCGGCGCCGGTGCAGTAACGGCAATTAATCGCGGCGATCGCCGTGTTCTGCTGTCGGTGGTGGTGGCCCTGGATGGTGACGCAGAGGAGACATTCCCGGCTTTTCCCGATAGCGAGTTAAGCGCACTGGGTCGAGCGCAGGTTGTCGATAATCTGGTGGCGTCCGGTCTGTGGACTGCACTGCGCACCCGGCCTTATTCAAAGGTGCCGGCTATCGACAGCAGTCCTCACTCTATCTTTGTGACGGCAATGGATACCAACCCCCTTGCCGCCGACCCGACCGTTATTATCGCCGATCAGACGACGGCTTTTCACAATGGCCTCAAGGTGCTAACTCGCCTTACTGACGGCGCGGTCCATCTCTGTGCGCGGCCTGGCGCCAACATACCCGTGGTTGACGGCGTCGTTGCGCATGAATTCGACGGTCCCCACCCCGCTGGGCTGGTTGGCACTCATATCCATTTGGTTGATCCGGCGAGTGATAAAAAATTCGTCTGGCACATCGGTTATCAGGATGTCATTGCGTATGGCCAGTTTTTCCTCACCGGCCGTATCCCTATTGAAAAAGTTATTGCACTAGCCGGTCCGCAGGCGGTTGCCCCGAAGTTGGTGCGGACGCGAATCGGCGCGGACCTTACCCAGGTGGTAGCTGGGGAGCTTAAACCAGGCAATAACAGGGTGATATCGGGTTCTGTGTTGTCGGGGCACACCGCTAGCGGTGCATTGGCCTATCTGGGGCGCTACCACAATCAGGTGTCGGTGATTGCTGAGGATCGGGAACGCCACTTCATCCACTATCTGTCACCAGGCGCAAATCGACACTCTGCATTACCGATTTACATGTCTTCCCTCAACAAAGGTAAGTCTTTTGCAATGAATTCAAATACCAATGGCAGCGAGCGGGCCATGGTGCCGCTGGGTAATTATGAGCAGGTTATGCCGCTGGATATTTTGCCAACCCAGTTGCTGAGAGCGTTAATAGTCGGTGACACTCAGGCGGGGCAACGACTGGGCTGCCTTGAGCTTGATGAGGAAGATCTTGCGCTTTGCACTTATGTTTGTGTGGGCAAGTATGAATATGGCCCGATTCTGCGCAGTAACCTCGCCAGAATTGAGAAAGAGGGGTAAGCAGCGTGGGTCTGAGAAAATTACTTGACAGCATAGAGCCCCATTTTGAAAAGGGCGGTAAATATGAGAAGTGGTACGCGCTCTATGAAGCGGTCGATACCATTTTTTATTCGCCTGCGAGTGTGACCAAAACTGGTTCCCATGTCCGCGACGGTATCGACCTCAAGCGGGTGATGATTACCGTCTGGTTAGCAGCTTTTCCGGCTATGTTCTACGGCATGTACAACCTTGGCTATCAGGCCAACATGGCAATGACCGCCACGGGCCTGACGGAAGTTGGCGGTTGGCACGGCGCCCTGATCGACATGCTGGCCGGCCACGATGTCAACAGTATCTGGGACTGCTTCTGGTACGGTGCGGTGTTCTTTGTGCCTATTTATATGGTCACGTTCATCGTCGGTGGTTTCTGGGAAGTACTGTTTGCCACCGTGCGCGACCACGAAATCAACGAAGGCTTTTTTGTTACATCCATTCTGTATGCGCTCATTTGCCCACCCGATTTGCCACTGTGGATGGTTGCCATGGGCATCAGTTTCGGTGTGGTCATTGGCAAGGAGATTTTTGGCGGTACCGGTAAAAATTTCCTCAATCCCGCACTGACTGGTCGCGCATTTGTGTTTTTTGCTTATCCGGCGGCGATGTCCGGTGATTCAGTGTGGGTGGCTGTTGACGGTTTTACCGGCGCAACCGCCCTGTCCGTGGTCGCCAGCGACGGCCTGGCTGCCCTGCAAAGCCAGATGACATGGATGGATGCTTTTGTTGGCCGCCTGCCTGGTTCGGTGGGTGAGGTCTCCGCGTTAGCGATTTTTATGGGCGGAGCCCTGCTTCTTTATACACGTATCGCCTCGTGGCGGATTATCCTCGGCGTTATGATCGGGATGGTTGGCCTGTCCACCCTGTTCAATACCATCGGTTCGGCAACTAACCCGATGTTCGCTATGCCCTGGCACTGGCATCTGGTGCTCGGGGGATTTGCCTTCGGCATGATATTTATGGCGACAGACCCGGTGTCAGCGTCAATGACCAATACAGGTAAGATCTGGTTTGGCGTTCTCATTGGTGTCATGGTGGTACTGATTCGTGTGGTTAACCCGGCGTTTCCTGAGGGTATGATGTTGGCGATTCTGTTTGCCAACCTGTTCGCGCCACTAATCGACCATTTCGTTGTCGAGGCTAATGTTAAACGGAGACTCGCTCGTGGCTAATAAAGAAACCGTTGGCGGCACGATTAAAGTCGCTCTGGTACTTTGTATAGTGTGTTCGGTATTTGTCTCTACGGCGGCCGTTATGCTGCGGCCCGCTCAACAGGCTAACAAGGAACTGGACAAGAAAACCAATATCCTGGCTGCTGCTGGTTTACTCAAACCCGGTGTCAGTATCGATCAGCAATTTGCTTCTATTCGCACCAGAGCAGTTGATCTTGATACCGGTAAATTCACCGATGTAGTTGATGTTGCGGTGTATGATCAACGCAAGGCCAGCAAGGACACGGCGTTCTCCAAGGTGCTTTCAGCGGATGATGACCTGGCCAAGATATCGCGTCGGGTGAAATATGCGGTGGTCTATATTGTCGAAGGCGAGGGTGGTATTGAAAAAGTCATTTTACCCATCAAGGGTTATGGCCTGTGGTCTACACTCTATGGATTTTTGGCGCTGGACGCCGACCTAAATACGGTTGCGGGCATCGGTTTTTATGAGCACGCTGAAACCCCTGGCCTGGGGGGTGAAGTAGATAATCCCCTGTGGAAAGCTGAGTGGATTGGCAAGAAAGTTTACGATGACGAAGGTAAAGCTGCACTTAGCGTCATCAAAGGCAAGGTTGACACCAGCAGGCCCGCGGCCATTTATCAGATCGATGGGCTGTCTGGCGCAAGCCTGACCAGCAGAGGCGTGCATAACTTGATTCAGTTCTGGCTCGGCGAACAGGGCTTTGCGCCGTTTCTGAAGAACCTGAAAGACCGGGAGGCGTAGACATGACCGACAAAACCAAGGACATACTGCTCAAGCCGATATTCGAAAACAATCCGATCGCGCTACAGATTCTGGGTATCTGCTCGGCTCTCGCGGTCACCTCACAGATGTCCGTCGCTTTTGTGATGTGTATAGCGTTGACTACGGTCACCGCGTTTTCAAACTTTTTTGTGTCGGTGATACGCAACCACATTCCAGGCAGTATTCGCATTATCGTACAAATGACCATCATTGCCTCGCTGGTAATTGTTGTCGATCAAATTCTTAAAGCGGTCGCCTACGACATCAGTAAGCAGTTGTCGGTGTTTGTCGGGCTGATTATCACTAACTGTATTGTCATGGGCCGCGCCGAAGCGTATGCCATGAAAAACCCACCGGTGGCGAGCTTCCTTGACGGTATCGGCAATGGCCTCGGTTACAGCGTTATATTGATGTCCGTGGCAGTGATCCGTGAACTGTTTGGGTCGGGTAAGATGTTTGGTATCGAGATACTGCCGGTGGCCAGTACTGGTGGCTGGTACATTCCCAATGGGTTGCTACTGCTTCCGCCAAGCGCTTTCTTCCTGATAGGCGCGTTTATCTGGATATTGCGTAGCGTCAAAGCCGAACAGATCGAGGTCGCCGAATTCAAGATGGCGCCCAATACGCAAGCTGGGGAGGTTGCCTGATGGAGGCTTATCTAGCGTTATTTGTCCGGTCGGTTTTTATTGAAAACATGGCGCTGAGTTTTTTTCTTGGCATGTGTACGCTGCTGGCAATATCCAAAAGGATTTCGGCCGCGATTGGCCTGGGTATTGCTGTCATCGTCGTGCTCACCATTACCGTGCCGGTAAATAACCTGCTCTACACCTACCTGCTTGCTGAAGGTGCCTTAGCATGGACCGGTATCGAGAGCCTGAGTGCTGTGGACTTAAGTTTTCTCGGCCTGCTGAGTTATATCGGTGTGATCGCGGCGATTGTGCAGATCCTTGAAATGATCCTCGATAAATACGTGCCCAGCCTGTACAACACCCTGGGTGTGTTTTTGCCATTGATAACGGTCAATTGCGCCATTCTCGGCGCAGCGCTGTTCATGGTAGAACGCAGCTATGATTTTGGTGAGAGTGTTGTCTACGGTTTTGGCGCCGGTCTGGGGTGGGCACTGGCTATCGCCGCGTTAGCCGGCATACGTGAAAAGCTGAAATACAGCGATATGCCGCAGGGTCTGCGTGGCCTTGGCGGTGTATTCATGATCGTTGGACTCATGTCTCTCGGCTTTATGTCATTCGGCGGCATCGACCTGTAAGAAGAAGGTGTAGAAATCATATGAGTATGGAAAATATCACCATCATTCTCGGCGTCGCCATGTTTACCGGCGTCGTCCTGGCGCTGGTTGCTTTTATTCTCGCGGCTCGTTCCCGGCTGGTGAGTAGTAGCGATGTCAGTATAGAAATTAACAGCGAAAAAACCATACAGGTGGCTGCCGGCGACAAGTTGCTGCAAACACTTTCAGCGAATAATATTTTTCTTGCGTCAGCCTGTGGTGGTGGCGGTACCTGCGCCCAGTGCAAATGTATTATCAGCGATGGTGGCGGCTCGATCCTGCCGACGGAAGAATCGCATTTTAGTCCGCGCGAAGTGAAGGAAGGATGGCGTTTGTCCTGCCAGGTGCCTGTCAAGCAGAATATGAAGATAGTGGTGCCGGAAGAGGTCTTTGGTGTCAAGCAATGGGAATGTACTGTTGAGGCCAACCCCAATGTGGCAACCTTTATCAAGGAGCTC
The DNA here is from genome assembly GCA_041622295.1 of Porticoccaceae bacterium. Lineage (GTDB taxonomy): Bacteria > Pseudomonadota > Gammaproteobacteria > Pseudomonadales > Porticoccaceae > HB2-32-21. The sequence continues at coordinate 8,146 of JBFJZC010000003.1, read as the reverse complement.
ACCCTACGCCTGCCGGAAGGTGAGAATGTTGATTTCAGAGCCGGTGGCTATGTGCAGCTGGAAGCGCCACCCCATCATGTAAAGTTCTCAGACTTTGATGTCGAGGCTGAATACCGTGGTGACTGGGAGCGGTTTGGTTTTTTCAAACTGGAGTCGAAGGTAGATGAGCCAGTGATCCGGGCGTACTCAATGGCCAACTACCCGGAAGAAGTGGGCATCGTCAAATTTAACATTCGCATTGCGACGCCGCCTCCGGGCACGCAGGGCCTGCCTCCCGGCCAAATGTCATCTTATACGTTCAGTTTGAAGCCGGGTGATAAAATGAAAATTTATGGTCCTTTTGGCGAGTTCTTTGCGAAAGATACCGATAAAGAAATGATTTTTGTCGGTGGTGGCGCTGGTATGGCGCCAATGCGTTCGCACATTTTTGACCAGCTAAAGCGCTTGAAGAGTCAGCGGAAAATGACTTTCTGGTACGGTGCGCGCAGCTTACGTGAGATGTTCTACGACGATGAATACGATCAGCTGGCTGTAGAAAATGCCAATTTTGAATGGCATGTAGCGCTGTCGGATCCTCAGCCGGAAGACAACTGGACAGGACTGACTGGGTTTATTCACAATGTATTATTTGAGGAGTATCTCAAGGAACACGAAGCGCCGGAAGACTGTGAGTATTACATGTGCGGGCCGCCTATGATGAATGCGGCAGTAATCAAGTTATTGCACAGTCTCGGGGTGGAGGACGACAATATTTTCCTGGACGACTTTGGTGGTTAAACGCAAAATCGCGTCCCTGCAAACGAGGCCTATCGCGGCCTCGTTTTTGTTTGCGCTGTCTGCTCTGTTGTTCCTGTCCGGGTGCGCCGAAGATTCTGTTGAAGTCTCTTTTAATGGCGCGACGATGGGTACCAGCTACACCGTCAAATACGTTGATGTGGATGGTGTCGATGCCGACAAGGTGGCCGCAAATGTTGGGGAATTGCTGGTTTATCTGGATGCCTCAATGAGTACTTATCAGGAGCAGTCAGAACTTAATCGGCTTAACGCCGCCGCCATTGGTGAACCTTTTGCGGTCAGCAGCGCGATGTGGCAGGTACTACTTATCGCTCAGCAAGTGTTCACCCTTACCGAAGGGGCGTTTGATCCGACGGTGGGTCCGTTGGTCGACCTGTGGGGCTTTGGCCCGGTGGATACCCAGGACAGGGTTCCCGCACAAAAAGACATTGATGCGTTAATGGTGGACGTTGGCTTTGATCATCTGACGTTTCTGCCAGCGACGCAGAGTGTGCAAAAAATTAGAGATATTCGTATCGACCTGTCTGCCATTGCCAAGGGTTACGCGGTGGCACGTGTGGGCGATTTGCTGGTCGATATGGGGGTGAAAAGTTTTATGGTGGAAGTGGGCGGTGAGTTACGGCTTGCTGGCCTTAATGGCGCAGGATTACCATGGCGAATCGCTGTAGAAGTGCCGAATTTGGCACACGGCGAAATCCAGAAAGTGTTGTCGGTAACTGATATTGGGCTTGCTACCTCAGGTGATTACCGTAATTATTTCGAAAAAGACGGGGTGAGATATTCCCATGAGATCGATCCTCGCACCGGGCGCCCCGTTAGTCATGACCTTGTGTCGGTGACAGTGTTGGTTGATGATGCTACACAGGCGGACGCCCTGGCGACCGCTTTCATGGTGATGGGGCAGCAGGCTACACTTGCCCTGGCCGAGCGTAATAAGGTAGCTGTGTTTATGTTAACTAGAAAACCGGGTGGCTTTGCTGAAAGCAGCAGTAGCGCGTTTGCGCCCTACCTGAAGGAGGTCAGATGATACTGGAAATGTCGCTCGCTTTTATTGTGCTGGTGCTGATAATTTCAGCCATGTCAATCGGCGTGATATTGGCAAAAAAACCTATTAAGGGATCCTGTGGCGGAATTGCCGCACTGGGAATGGATGCGTCCTGTGATATCTGTGGTGGCAATCCTGAAAAGTGTGACGAAGATGGGACTCCACGCGCGATGCCATCCTCAGATATGGCCTACGATGCTTCCAGTAAGCGTTGATCTAAGCGCTATATATGACTGGTGAGTGCGCAGATATCTGCCGGTGAGTATTTTTGAATGAGCGTCGTTATTCAGGTATGGCAACATGCTTGATGACGGAATGAAGTACCCGGTCATACTCAAAAAATACCTTGTAATCGGCATATTCCCAGGCAGAAATGGGCGGGCTGCCCACCGGATCGACAATCGACAAAGGTGAGCCAAATTTAGCCCTGACCTGTTCCTTGAGCAGGCCGCGCTGTGGACGTTCAATGTATTGTTTATCTCCCGCCTGTTTGCTTACTGGTACTTTGATCACTTCGGCCTGTAGTGGCATCGCCAGGGACAGCGATATGATCACAATGCGGAGACAGAGTAGGCTTGCGGCGGTGGTTAGTCTTGCCATGTTGTATCCTCCTGAAGGGAGCTCCTTGATGTGGTTTACGGCATCACACGCGGCATAATTTATCGCGCGGCCCATGCCATGCTTCATGGCGTAATTGCAGGACGATTATAGGCAGTGTATCGGGTAAATGTACAACTGCTACCCTGTTTCAGCTCCATCATTGACGTGGATTACGCAATGTTAGATTTTTCCAGTTGCCAGCCGGAATTTCCCTGCCCCCTGGGTGCTTTGGTGCTGCGGCCGCCCGTCCCTGGCGCTACCCAGTGAAAAACTTCCTGCCTTTTTTTATCGGGTGTCGATATATCGTCAGCAATCGGCGGGACGGTTTCGTTTCTTTTGTGTCGATGTTTTCTTTCCTCGCCATGGCGTTAGGTGTCATGACCTTGATTACCGTGATGTCCGTGATGAACGGTTTCGATAACGAGATAAAAACACGGATATTGCAGATTGTTCCTCATGGTGCAATAGAAACGGTCAATGGCCTAAGTGAGTGGCAGCCGTTGGCGCAGAAAATCTCCCCGCTTGAGGACGTGGCGGCGGTTACGCCCTACGTGGCAGGGCAGGCCATGCTGAGTTTTGGGGGGCGCGTGCAGGGGGTGGTTATACATGGGGTTTTGCCCGAGCAGCCGGCCATTGTGGACTCCCTGGGGCAGCAATTGCTGAGCGGTAGTCTGGCGCTTCTACAATCCGGGGAATACAACATAATTTTGGGACGCTTGCTGGCGGAAGCGATTGGCGTCAGGGCCGGCGACAGGGTGTTATTAACATTGCCCGAGGTGACGGTTACGCCAGCCGGGGTGTACCCGCGTGTTAAAAAGATGACTGTGGCAGGTGTTTTTGAGGTGGGCGCCCAGGTCGACAGCAGTCTGGCGTTTATGCATTTGTCCGACGCGGCAAAGCTGCTGCGCATGAACGAAAAGGTCACGGGACTGAGGCTTTTCTTTACTGACCCATTCGATCTGGCAAGCGTCAGCAGGGTTCGAGCCGTGTTGCCGGAAGGCTACAGGCTGACCACCTGGCGGGAGTCAATGAGCGAGCTTTTTGCGGCGATTCGCATGGAAAAGACAGTGGTTGGTTTGCTGCTATCGGTCATTATTGGCGTAGCGGCGTTTAATATCGTGGCTAGCCTGGTATTAATGGTTAACGAAAAGCGTACAGATATTGCGGTGTTGCGGACACTGGGTAGCAGCTCGACGTGTATATCGCGAATTTTTCAAATTCAGGGCGGGTTAACAGGGATCGCTGGCGTGGTCATCGGCGTAGTGGCCGGTTGCGTGTTAGCTGTAAACGTCGGTGATGTGCTTATTTTTCTGGAACACCGCCTCGGTTTTTCGTTGTTTGATCCGGAGCTATATTTCATCACACGCCTGCCGTCCCAACTGCAGTGGCTGGACGTGGCGATAGTGGCATTTCTCGGCATCGTATTGAGTATCATTGCGACCTGGTATCCAGCCCTGCGGGCTGGGCGCGTACCGCCAGCGGAGGCTTTAAGGTATGAATGAAAAGTTGAGCAAGGACGGCCTGCTGGATGCAGGGCGGCTGATGCCCGGTCATGCCAGTGACCAGTCTACCCTGGTTATCGAGTGCCGTGATCTGTGTAAATCCTACCGTGAGGCCGGACGTCAGGTAGATGTGCTCAAGGACATTAATCTGCGCGTCGCCGAGGCGGAGAAAATCGCCGTCGTCGGCGTGTCGGGGTCCGGTAAGTCGACGTTACTGAATATGCTCGGTGGTCTGGACGACGCAAGCTCAGGTGAGGTGATTGTCTGTGGGCGGGTATTTAGTCAAATGTCGGAGGCGGACATTGCTGGCTGGCGCAATTCACACCTGGGTTTTGTCTACCAGTTTCACCACCTGTTGGGAGAGTTTACCGCCCAGGAGAATGTAGCTATGCCGTTGTTGATTGGCGGCATGAAGCGTCGCGAAGCAGGTAGCCTGGCAGCACAGATGCTCAACGATGTTGGGCTGGGGGAGCGGCTTGGCCATAAACCCTCAGCGCTTTCCGGTGGCGAGCGACAGCGTGTTGCTATTGCCAGGGCGCTGGTCACCAGCCCCTCCTGTGTGCTGATGGATGAGCCGACGGGCAATCTCGACCCGCAAACAGCGGACAATGTTCTGGCGCTGCTGCTCAGATTAAACGCTGAGTTGGGCATCAGTATTATAGTGGTCACCCACGATCGTGACATAGCGAGGCAAATGGACAGGGTGCTGACACTGGAGCGCGGAGGCCTGGCGGAGGTTTCCCTGTGACCAACTACTATCCCTTCTTTATCGGTTTACGGTTTTTTACGTCAGGCTCACGTAATCAACTGGCTTCGTTTATCTCGGTGCTGGCGATCAGTGGTCTGGTGCTCGGCGTGGCTATGTTGATTATCGTGTTATCCGTGATGAACGGTTTTGATCGGGAAATGAGGACGAGGGTGTTAGCCGTCGTTCCGCACATTCAGATTTTTGCGGAAAACGGCATAGGTCAATGGCAGGAAATGTCAGCCCAACTGGCGAGCCATCCTGCGGTTCTAAGTGTTACGCCTTTCACCCAGGTCGAAGGTATTGTTAACTTCAGAGGTCGTACAGAGGCCATACAGTTACGCGGGATAACGCCATTTTATGCGGGCTCAACGCCTGACTCTCTTGCCGATGTAGTGGCGGACATGAAGACTCTGTCGGACAGCGAGATCATGTTATCGCGTTTTGTTGCCGAAAAACTGGGTGTCGATACGGGCGAGCAAATAGCATTTATTGCCCCGCAAAGCACCAGCCCCACCGGTGAACTTATACGGGGCAGTCAATTGCCGCAAATCCGCGTGTTCCAGATAACTGGCCTGTTTGCTACGGGAACCGCTATGGACGCCCACCTTGGGCTAATTAATCTCACGGCGGCGAGTAACATGGCTGGCCTGGGAGCTGCCGCGCAGGGCCTCAAAGTGGCTGTGGCAGATGTGTTCGCCGCACGCCAGGTCGCTTTTGAATTGCTCGACCGGCTGCCGGAGGGTTATACTTTTGTCGACTGGATGCAAACCCACGGCAATCTCTATCAGGCCATTCAAATGTCGCGCAAGCTGGTCGGCTTACTGGTCTTTCTGATCATCGCCATAGCTGCTTTCAACGTGGTAGCCATGTTAATCATGACGGTGGTGGATAAACGGCCAGAAATCGCGATACTGAAAACTCAGGGAGCCAGTAGCGGCCACATTATGGCCATTTTCCTCACTCAGGGTGCATTAATCGGATTATTTGGAGCGTTGTTTGGCGTCGCGCTGGGTAGTCTCGGCGCCTGGCTGGTATCCGACATTGTGTCCTGGCTGGAAGGTGCACTACACATACAGTTTCTCAATCTTGATGTGTACCCTATTGATTATGTGCCGTCTGATCTGCGGATTGGCGACGTAGCGCAGGTGGTGCTCGTGGCGCTGGTTTTAAATCTGGCGGCCACCCTGTATCCGGCGTGGCAAGCGGCACGGGTGCAGCCCGCCGTGGTGCTGCGTTATGAGTAAGGCTGGCCCGAACAATCAGCTGTTTTGAGGTTAGACCCGCATCAACGCGGGGTGCGGCGGCTTTCTTTGCGTGCTTCCCAGCTTCTCACCACTTGCCAGCGCCATAATATACGCATGCCGATGTAGCCCGCCAGACCGAAGAATAGTCCGCTCACCAGGCCGCCGATCAGTATTGGCAGATATACCGAGCTGGTGTGCTCGACAAACCAGACCCAGGTAAATTCAAAATTGGTGGCAATGGCTTCGTTGCCAAGAATCCACTGACCGAGCTGGTACAGCAAAATGGTCATAGGCGCCATGGTGAGCGGGTTGCTTATCCAGATTAGCAGCACGGAGATGGGCAGGTTGCAGTGAAACCACAGGGCCAGTAGCGACACAATAATGGTCTGCCCGGGCACCGGCAAAAAGGCGCAAAACAGCCCAACAAACATCGCACCGGACACTGAATGCCGGTTCAGGTGCAACAGATTGGGGTCGTCCAGCAGGGGGCCTAGCCAACGCCGGGTACCGTTACCGGTCACTTTTGGCGGTGCTGGGAGCCAACGGCGGATAAGTTTTCTTGGCATGTGGGTCTATAACTACAGGGGCACGCGCATTATGCCTACTTTTTGGCGCCTTCACTAGTTATTCCACTGCCCTGGTAGTCCTGGGGACTTTACGCCCCCGGGTAATTTTGTCAGACAATTTAACTTGATTTGGCGGGTTTTAGTCCGTATAAAGACGTTCTTTGTCCGACGATAGTTGCCCGCTTTGAATTCTGCAGTGTTACCTCAGACCCAAAACAGTGCCGTTGATCAACTCTACGAGCGTTTGCGCGTGGAGATTATTCACGGTGACATCGTTGCCGGCAGTAAAATTAGCGAAGCCGACCTGAGTCGCAATTACAATGTCAGCCGCAGTACCGTGCGTGAAGCTATTGGGCGACTGGAATCCGCTTATCTGGTGTCCAGAAGGGCCAATGCGGGTGCTCGAGTTGTCGAGTTGACCCTGGCTGAGCTGCTGGAAATTTACAAGGTTCGGGAAGCGCTCGAGGGCATGGCCTGTCGATTAGCCGCCGAAAACATGAGTGATACGGACATTGGCGATCTTCATCGGCTGCTGCTGGCGCAGATGGAAAGCAGTGAACTGCAGGAGGGGCGCGCTTATTATCAGAAAGAAGGTGATCTGGATTTTCACTTCCGGCTGGTGCAGGGTAGTCAGAACAGCAAGCTGATTCATCTGTTGTGCGACGAGTTATATGCGAAAGTCAGAATGTACCGTTATCAATTTGGCATGGTCAGCCCGCGCGCCATCGATGCTTATGCCGAACATCAGCATATTGTGCGCGCCATTGCTGATCGGGATGGTGAAATGGCCGAGATGTTGATGCGACGCCATATCCGCGCATCAAGGTTGAATGTTGAGCGACAGATGCGCGCTTAGCCGAATCGTGGCAAAAACTTTACCTGATAAATAAGGTAAATAAATTGTTTTAATATATTGAATTAATTATATAAAAGGTGTTTGTTATGTCGGAAAATCTATCTCCTGGGGAACGCTTTCGTCGCGCGATTAAGATCAATAAACCGTTGCAAATTGTCGGTACGATCAACGCATATAGCGCCATGATGGCGGAGCAGATTGGCCATCACGCCATTTATCTGTCCGGTGCCGGTGTCGCTAATGCGTCCTATGGTCTGCCAGATCTCGGTATGACCAGCCTTGAGGACGTGCTGGTGGATGTCAGGCGCATTACTGCGGCGTCGCAACTCCCCCTGCTGGTTGATATTGATACGGGCTGGGGCGGGGCTTTTAATATTTCTCGCGCCATCAAGGAAATGATTCGAGCTGGCGCTGCAGCGGTGCACATTGAGGATCAGATAGCGCAAAAGCGCTGTGGTCATCGGCCCAACAAGGAGATTGTTAGTAAGGAAGAAATGGTCGACCGGATCAAGGCGGCGGTCGACGCGCGTACGGATGATAACTTTTTCATCATGGCGCGCACGGATGCCTTTGCCCAGGAAGGCCTTGAAAAAGCCATTGAGCGGGCTCAGGCTTGTGTGGCTGCGGGTGCAGATGGCATCTTTGCTGAGGCGGTCAACGAGGAGCAGCACTACCGAGCTTTCCGTGATGCGCTCAATGTGCCTCTGCTGGCAAACATTACTGAATTCGGCCAGACTCCGCTTTACAATAAGACGGAACTGGCGGCATGGGGCGTTGACCTGGTGCTCTA
>JBFJZC010000002.1:0-33111 GCA_041622295.1 Porticoccaceae bacterium | reverse complement strand
GAGGTTAGTATGAGACGTGCTGTAATTACCGGTATGGGTGTGGTGTCCTGTCTGGGTAACGATACCGCCAGTGTGCTTGACTCGCTTCGCAATGCCCGATCGGGCGTGCGCTACAAAGAAATCTATAAAGAGATGGGGCTGAAAAGCCAGGTCGCTGGTCAGATAACTGTCGACCCCAAAGATTTTATTGACCGCAAGCACTACCGCTTTATGAGTATCGCCGCCGCTTACGGTTACCTCGCCATGCAACAGGCGATTGACGACAGCGGCTTAAAAAAAGCTGATATCAGCAACCCTCGCACCGGCATCATCATGGGTTCAGGCGGTATTTCTGGGGAGAAATTTGTCGAATCGGTCGATACCCTGCGCGAGAAAGGCGTACGGCGCATGGGACCCTATCGCGTCACCCAGATCATGAGCAGCACGGTTGCAGCCTGTCTCGCAACACCCTTTGAGATTAAAGGTCTGAATATCTGTATATCCTCCGCCTGCGCCACCAGCGCCCACTGTATCGGCGCAGCGCTCGAGCAGATACAGCTCGGCAAGCAGGACATACTGTTTGCCGGTGGCGCCGAGGAAGAACACTGGTCGATGGTCAGCATGTTCGACGCCATGGGCGCACTGTCGACCAGGTACAACGACACACCGGAAAGAGCTTCCCGACCTTATGATGTAGATCGCGACGGCTTTGTGATGTCCTGCGGCGGCGGCTGCTTTGTCGTCGAAGAGCTGGAACATGCCCTGGCCCGCGGCGCCAAAATTTATGCCGAAATTGTTGGCTACGGTGCCACCTCAGACGGCTACGACATGGTTGCACCGTCCGGCGAGGGCGCCGTGCGCTGCATGCAGCAGGCCATGGCGACAGTGGAAGGTGATATCGACTATATCAATACGCATGGCACCAGCACACCGGTCGGCGATGTCGCAGAAATCGGCGCTATACGGCAGGTCTTTGGCACCAGGGCGCCGCCGATTGGCTCCACCAAATCCCTGTCTGGCCACTCCCTCGGGGCGGCCGGAGTTCACGAAGCGATCTACAGCATTCTGATGATGGAAAATGATTTTATTGCTGAATCGGCCAACATCGACAACCTCGACCCAGAAGTGGCAGACATGCCCATTGCCACCAAACGCATTGATAACGTCAAACTTGAACGAGTCATGTCAAACAGCTTTGGTTTCGGCGGCACCAACGCCACCTTGATCTTACAAAAGTACCACCAGTGATCCTATATAATGGGCACCAGTGATGAAGCAGCATCAGTAGCAGCGGCTTCCAGATACCTCATCGGTCGACCATATCGTTCATGCTTGCCCACACTACGCCTGGACGACGCGACGCTCTGACAGCCTGATACGCCCTGACAACCTGGTACAGTCGGCCAGGGCGTCTGAAGAAAAAGAGAAAATTGCGCGGCGCAGCAAGCTTGTGGACTGAGAGGGCGCTAACGCCATCGGACTGTTGAAAAAACACCCGGACGGACAATCAAGAAACCAGGCGCGACGCCGAATCTGTATCCAAACTTCGATCCGAATCTCGACCCGAATCAGGTCACCTGGTCGGCAAAGCCCCCAACGGTCCGCTATTCAGCAGTTCTATATATAACGTTTTGTGGTCAGGTAGTCTATCAGCTGCTCAGCACAGGCCTGCAGATCGTGACACCCGGTATCAATCACCAGCTCCGGATTCTGCGGAACTTCATAGGCCGAATCAATACCGGTAAAGTTCGGAATCTCTCCGGCACGCGCCTTTTTGTACAGGCCTTTGGGATCTCTTTCCTCGCACACCGCCAGCGATGTGGCGACGTGAACCTCAATAAATTCATCATCGTCCACCAGTTCCCTGGCCAGTTGCCGCTCGACTCGAAATGGCGATATAAACGCTGTCATGACGATCAGGCCAGCATCGACAAACAGCTTGGCTGCTTCACCAATACGCCGAATGTTCTCCACTCGATCCGCGTCGCTAAACCCGAGATCGCCGTTAAGGCCATGCCGCACATTATCGCCATCCAGCAGATAACAATGATGCCCCCGCTCAAACAGCACTCGCTCCAGAGCATTTGCCAGGGTTGATTTACCAGCGCCGCTGAGGCCGGTAAACCAGATGACGCAAGGCTTTTGTGCCTTCCGCTCGGCCCTTTCCCCTTTGGTAACTGCAGAGTGATGCCAGGTCAAATTGGTGTTCAAGACTACTCCTCACGCGAATTCTTTCGCAATTTAACTGCTAGATTTAGCTGACTAATTTTAGTGGAAAAAGGGGGCCATGCGGACCATTTTTAGAACGGAATATCATCGTCAAAATTATCAAAGCCCGCTGGCTGCGCGGCCGTCGCCCCTTCGTCAGTGTCGGACTGAGGCTGCTGCTGGGGTCGAGGTCGCGCTCCCTGCTGGGCGGACGCAGACTCATAGTCGCCACCACCAGTCGCAGCACCGCGACCATCAAGCATCTGCATTTCACTGGCCACAATTTCCGTGGTATAGCGATCCTGCCCGCTGGTTTTATCCTGCCATTTGCGCGTGCGCAGCGCGCCTTCAATATAAACCTTGCTGCCTTTGTGCAGGTATTCCCCGGCAATTTCAGCCAGGCGATTAAAAAACACCACGCGGTGCCACTCAGTGCGTTCCTGCTGCTGGCCGGTGGTTTTGTCTTTCCACGACTCCGACGTCGCTAATGTGATGTTGGTGACCGCACCACCGGAGGGCATATACCGCGTTTCCGGCTCCTGCCCCATGTTTCCGATCAATATTACTTTGTTGATTCCCCTGGCCATGTCTCTCTCCTCTCTTTAACAGGGCCAATAATCCTTTTTTTGGCTCTGTTCTGGTGTCGGTTATGCGCTGTAACTACGGCGAGCAGTGTAACGCTTCGCCCCCCCCTAAATCCATCACCCACTTAAACTGCACTTCATGCAGAGCGTCGTCAATGAACCACCGCGCGCTACTGGCGCCCGCTCGCAGACCGGTCCAGTAAACGCCTAAAGCCAGTCTCATCGAAGTGCGCATCGTCGACTTTAACGTAGGCCAGATTTTCTCCAGGAATAATCACCACATCCTCAACGCCGGCGATCTCGTCAATCAGCTGGCGAGCATTAATTTGCTGGCCCAGACCCAAATCTACCGCCACACTGCGCAGGTTACGCGGCGCCTTCATGGTGGTGGCGAAGGCGAGCCACAGCAACACCAGCACCAACGATACCCAAAATACTGCGACAAGACCGAACTGATGAGCCATCACCCCACCAATGGCGCCGCCACAGAACGTGCCGAAAAACTGGCTGGTGGAATACACACCCAGTGCCGTGCCCTTGATGCCTGCCGGCGCCAACTTGCTGACCAAAGATGGCAGCGTAGCTTCCAGCAGGTTAAACGCCACAAAGAACAGCAATAGCCCGACCACCATTTGTCGAAACACCTCACCGGCGCCGGCCATCAAGCCCTCGGCAAGCGCCAGTATCGCTACCGCGAACAGAAACACCGGTTTCATTTTGCGCCGTGTCTCGCCATACCAGATAAACGGCACCATCAGCAGAAAACCGCCACCCATGGTCGCCAGATACAGCGTCCAGTGTTGCTCACGAGCAAAACCGAAACGCTGCTCTAACAGCACAGGTACCGCCACCCAGGTCGCCATCTGGACAAAATGCAGAGTGAAAATACCAGCATTAAGTCGCCACAACTGTCCGTCACGCAGCACTCTACCCAGCATTGCGGGCACGGGGATAACCTCATGGCCGCTGTGCCGCACCGATGGACTCGGTACCGCCACCAGCACGACCAGCAGGCCCAGCGCAGCCAGCGCAGACGTTAACCAGAACACCCCTGATAAACCCCAATGTGTGGCCACCAGGGGGCCGATCACCATCGCTGCGGCAAAAGACAGGCCGATGCTACCGCCCACCGCCGCCATCGCCTTAGTCCGGTTCTCCTCGCGGGTAAGATCAGACAGCAAGGCCATAATGACACTGGCGACAGCGCCTGCGCCCTGCAGGGCACGCCCCGCGATAATCACATACAGAGAGTCAGCAACGGCACAGAGTACGCTACCGGCAAAAAACAGCAGCATGCCACCAGCGATAACAGGCTTGCGACCAATCCGGTCAGATATCAGCCCAAAAGGAATTTGCAATAGCCCCTGGCTCAGGCCGTACACCCCCAGCGCAAGGCCAATCAAAATGGCCGAACTGCCCCTGTAGCCCTCGGCGTAAAGGGCAAACACCGGCAGCACCATGAACAGGCCAAGCATGCGGGTCGCGTAGAGGAAGGAAAGCGCTAACAGAGAACGTACTTCGGTGGAGCTGAACATGGTGGCCTGCTACGACAAAGCGGCTATTATACCGGAAGCGAAGCGTATCAATCACAATACCAGGCTGCTCGCGGTGACTGTAAACAAGCTGATTTGAGTGATATCAATAACCGACGATTACCACGACCGACGTCGGCACTTTGATCGCGCCCCGCGCAACTCTCTCTTCTTACCCAGCGGTGATGAAGGTTGCCCATGTAGGAAGGCCGCATCGAGCGACGGTCGTGACCGTCTTCAGAATCGATACATCAGGGTCTATACATCGGCAGCGTCATTGACCCGACCGTACTTGTCTTCGAGTCGGATGATGTCATCTTCCCCGAGATAATCGCCGGTTTGCACTTCAATAATTTCCAGGGCCTCGGCGCTCCGATTCTCGAGGCTGTGCACCATGCCCACGGGAATATAGGTCGACTGATTTACTTCGAGTGTCAGCTGCTCATCACCGCGCGTGACCAGGGCCGTGCCCTGCACGACAACCCAGTGCTCAGCGCGATGCCGGTGTTTTTGCAACGACAGTTTCGCGCCGGGATTGACCACAATACGCTTCGCCTGGTAGCGGTGGTTTTTGGCAATCGAATCATAGTAGCCCCAGGGCCGGAAGACCTTGCGGTGGCTATCGGCCTCAGTGCGACCGCTAGCCTTCAGCTGACGTACCACCTCCTTAACATCCTGAACCCGATCCCGGTGAGCAACCAGTATTGCATCATTGGTCTCGACAACAATCAGATCACTAACACCCACAGTCGCCAGCAGACGGTGTTCTGCGTGGAGGTATGAATTATGGGTATCGACTGCCAGCACATCGCCACTCACCGCGTTACCCTGCTCGCATCGCGACGCCAGATCCCACAGCGCCGACCAGCTACCGACATCATTCCAGCCGGCCTGCAAAGGCACCATCACCGCCTTATCAGTGTGTTCCATCACCGCGTAATCAATCGATTCTGCCGGGCACGCCGTAAAGGCCGCAGTGTCTACGCGGCCAAAGTCCAGGTCATCAGTGACCTTGCCCATCGCCTGTTCACAGGCGGCCAGGATATCTGGTCGCCACCTGCCCAGCTCGGCGAGATACACCCCCGCACGAAAGGCGAACATCCCGCTATTCCAGTAATAATGGCCACTGTCGATGTATGCCTGCGCTGTCGCTGCATCAGGTTTCTCCACGAAGCGCTCGACACGGGCAGCCTCGCGACTATTTTGCTGTCGCTCCGCGTAGATATAGCCATAACCGGTTTCGGCACGATCGGGTACGACACCGAAAGTGACCAGCTCACCGCGCGTAGCATGCTCAACCGCTACCGCTATCGCCGCCTGAAATACTTTCGTCTCAACAATCACGTGGTCGGCAGGCAGCACCAGCAGGACATCGTCGGGATCGGCAAGCAATGCGGCCAATGCCACCGCAGGGGCGGTATTTCGCGCCACCGGCTCCAGTAGAATACTGCGGGGACTACACCCAATGCCGCGCATCTGCTCGGCCACCAAAAACCGGTGTTCCTCGTTACAGATCAGCAAGGGGGCCTGCATCTCAGCGACACCATCCAGACGCAACACCGTATCCTGCAACAGGGTACGGTCACCAGCGAGGGCCAAAAACTGTTTAGGGTAGGCAGCACGAGACAGCGGCCAAAGCCGCGTCCCAGAACCACCTGACAAAATAACCGGTATCATGCAAAATCCCTTTTTCTATCGGGTTTAGTTACCTGGCGCAGGTTTGGCACTTCACACCCGGCCAGCACCTCGGTTCAATTATCGCATTTCAGTCTGCTTATTGCGCATGACCTGGTCAATAATATCGATCAACGCCTCTCTAAAAAAACGCGGCGCAAAGCGCTGCGCGTTGGCAACGCAATCAGCGGCCAGAACCCCAGGCGTCAGGCGCTCAAATTCTTCAACAGCCGCAATGATACTCGACGCGCTCTGTTCGCTAAAGAACAGCCCGGTGGCATGCGCCTGGCCGTATGGGATAACACTGTCCAGCGCGCCGCCTGCGCCATAGGCGATTACCGGTGTTCCACAGGCCTGAGCTTCGACCAGGGCAATACCAAAATCTTCCAGCGCGCAGAACACAAAAGCTTTTGCTCTACACAGGTTATCGATTACCACCGGCCGCGGCTGACTGCCCAGCAAGTCGATATTGGGGCCAGCCGTGTTTTTCAGGGCGGCATACATTGGGCCGTCACCGATAATAACCAGCCGCTTTTCCGGCATCTGATTAAAGGCCTCGACCAGCCGGTCCACCGCCTTGTAGTGCACCAGTCGCGACACCACGACGAAAAAATCATCCCTCTCAGACAATCTATCCCCGCAGACAAAATCGCCAACCGCGACCGGCGGGTTTAACACAATACTGTCCCGCTGCCAGCACCGGCGAATGCGTTCGGCAATAAACCGCGAGTTGGCAATGAGCTGGCCACCCTGTTGCGCGGTATTGATGTCCCAGCGCCGCAACCTGTCCAGCAGATGCCTGGCTGCCCCGCGCATGACCGAGCTAGCCAGTCCGCGCTGCAGGTAGGTATCGCGCAACTCCCAGGCGTAACGAATCGGCGTGTGTATGTAGCTAACGTGAACCTGTGTTGCCGCCGTTTTTGCCGCCTTGGCAAAGGCCCAGCTACTGGACAACACCAGATCATAGCCCGACAAATCCAGACGCGACATCGCCCAGGGCATCAGCGGCAGGTAGTAACGAAAATACGTTTGCGCCCCAGGCAGGTTCTGAATAAAACTGGTCGTCACCTTACAGCCACGCAGAATGTCGCGATCTGCCTCAGGCAAAAAATCCACCAACGCAAAAACATCCGCATCGGGATAGCACATCAGCATCTGTTCCAGCACCTGCTCTGCGCCGCCGCAGGTATCCAGCCAGTCATGGACAACGGCGGTTTTCAATCGTATTTACCCCGGATATAGAGCTGGACTGCACGTGACTCTGTGTATTGTTCAGCAGGAACCAATCTCAGACAAGATACATTAACATCGTTAACAGCGAAGAAAATCAAACAACCGACCACAACCCCGGCGATTCTGGCTCTTTTTACCCCTTTTGTTATAGTATTCTTCACCCTGATAAAGCAAAGCTGGCCCGAACAGTACGGCTTTAATTGATCTTACTAGATTTTATTAACCAGCGTTGCTAAAACCAGGCCGAGGTTTTCGATGGCCGTTTGGCGATACACTCCCGTGCGATGCACACCCAGGAGCCGAGGAACTAACCAGCTTTGTCGGGCAGCGCTAAATTCGTCGAGGATACGTCGATTTTCCGGCTCCAATTCTTCGGAAACATGTTTGAGCGCTTCAATATTGAGTCCGATAAGTGTTTGAAACCGCCCCTGGAGCAACGCCCTAACTCGCTTGGGTGCGCCACACCAACCAGGTGGCGCACCTAAAACATTTTTGTCGTGTTGCCGATACCGGATGGATGGCCGCAGATCATAGATTATTTTTCCTCCAACTCCACTAACAAGACAATATGCCCACCAATCGTGTGCTGGTATTGCCAACGGACCCGTCCGGCAAAAAATATTGCGAGCTGCCTTGTTCATAACCATAGAATTACCGCTCGCAAGACTTTGCACCAAAGCATTACGAAAGCTCGGTCGTTTCGCAACCAATGGCGAGAGTCCAGTTTGATTGCCGTTGTCGTCAATCAACTGGGTACGCGAACAATACAGCGCCGGCACGCCCTCCTGAACGGTTTGCAAATTGGAAATAGCACGAGAGAGTTTGTGAGGCTCCCAAATATCGTCCTGATCAGCAAACGCATAATAGTCTGCCTTAATCGATTGGTCGCACACCAGGGACATAAAGTTTGCCGCGTACCCTTGCTGCGGCCCAGAAACAACGGAAAACTGCTTCCCTCCCCATACATTCTGGTGTTTCTTAAGTACACTAAGAGTTTCGTCGCTGGAACCATCATCCGACACCCACACACCAACTCGACAATTCTCCTGATTCTTTATAGATAGAAGCTGTTTATCTAGAAAGCGTTCACCATCTTTGGTGCAGAGTAAAACAGCTACGCAGGTATCCGTAGACTCTAGCACCAACGCCGGTAATTTCGCCGGAGATGACATTTTATATCCTAGCACTCAATGTTTCCTCTCCTTGCATGTCCCTGCGGTCGCACATATAAGCACACCAATACAAACCCGATTGGCGAGGCGAGAAGAAAACCCGGTCGAATCATGGAAAGGCCTCGGATTTAATAATGCCGCAAAAACGTTTGTAACGGGTGCCTGCCCTCTCCCTCGCAAACTGTCGAAATAGCTTCGACCTCTCTTACAGCTGCATTGGGATTGGGCGCTCGGCCTTCTTTCCATCCGAACTTAACATAGTGCTCAAACGGATTGACTTCACTGTCTGCCAAATCCAAATTATTACTGTAATAATAGGTGGGGGAAAAAAGACCGGAAAATAGTAACTTACATATAAGCTTTCGATATTCACACCTGGTGAGCTTGTCTATTTCAGGGACGCGTCCAACTATAGTTTTCAACAGCCATAACAAATCCAGACCCGATCCGCGCAACTTCTTAAGAAAAGCTTTTGTCGTAACTGCGTTGTGCTGGTGAACCCACTCCTCATAAAGCATCTTTGCCAGTAGTTCCCGTTCAGATACAGATGGCTCTACATCGTCCATGGATTCGTCGTTCTCAGAAAGCACAAACTCTGGTAACTCCCAAATTTGATCAATACCAAACTTTTCAAATAGCTTACTGTTTGCCTCAGCATAGTTTTTCAATATTCCACGTCGAATACCATCGTTCGCTAGCGGAAAGTCTCTATATTGAGCTTGTGCTTTTAGAAACGCGATAAAATATTGCCTCCTGTCGTCCGGTACGATCCCGAGATAATTATAATAGCGAATCGTTTCTACAAGTTGCGACGGAAAGCCCACGTTAGATAATGAAGCGTTTCCGCAAGAAAGCGCCTCCACAGCCCCAAAAATCGAAAAGAAATCCTCGACCAAATCTCCATTCTTCATATACCGCCGCTCAAATGGGATCACTCTTACTGAATCGACACCAAAGTAATCAGCCCACAATGACAGTAGACGATAGTAATTTGCGTGCGCCTCAAATAAGTAGTTTACGTTACTATGATCATCGGCAAAATCGCTGAACGGCATTGTAAACGCCCCGACTTTCACCTGCTGTTTATAGGCAGACTCCACGTATAAGTCCTGCCTACGCACATAACACACAATGCACAGCTGAAAATCGGAAAATAGATTATGTAGTAGCGCAATCTCTTCATCTCTCAAGTCATGGTAAAAGCTTTCACAGGAAAAAACGATTGTTTTACAAGTGCTGTTTTGTATATAGGAGCGTGCTATCTCTAACTTTTCCAAGCGTCTTTTTTTTAACCAATCCACGAACTGATAGTGAGCATGTATTATTTCACCATAGTGATTTACCTCTGACAGTCCGCATAGTGCATAATCAACGCCATATCGCTTTTTCAACACGCGCCTTAACGAATACAGGGTATTTTGAATCGTACTAGAACCTGTTTTACCCGTTCCGATATGAAGGATCACTTTTTTCACACAAGATTACTCGAACATTTCAAAAAATTTCACATCCGCTCAAGTTGATGGTCCAAGTTTGACGCTCATGGACATAGGCCTAAAAATAAAAAAGCCTGAAATTTACGCGCGATTTCCAGGTTTCAGTCTCGGGTAAAACGCCTCACTCCACGCACAAGACTCACTCATATCTATCCCGATTCAAAATTTCGTGCATAGGCCGCCTGGACACTCCTTTTTTTATTCTGTCCTTGATACCGCTTCTGAGAGCTGGAGGCAGCCGGCCAATCATAAAGCTAATGACGGGCAACCGGCTGAAACTCCAGATCAGCCTCTTAACTCTGTCGGAAGTGGTCAGACGCCCGTCTTGTCTTGCGTAGTGATCGACTAGCTCTCTCGCAACAACCGCACCAGTATCCCCATCACGCATCGCGACTTTCGACAAGTAATTCGTAGCATAAAAATCGTCCTGCCGACACGACCAGAAACCTTTTCCCTCTGTATAAGACGTGGGTAATATTCTGGTATCTCTGACCGCTCGCCAGAAATCAGCCCACTTTTCCGCCGTTGTATCCCACGGCATAACCACACTACATGGACGGCCGAAAACTCGCTCTGGAAACGCACCCAGGTCAGGTACGACTACTGGTAAACCTGACTCAAATGCCAAACTCAGGGTGTAACTGTAGGTTTCTGGACACACGGCTGGATACCAAATCACATCGGGGGCTATAGTATTGAGCAACTTTATTGCCTCCGAGTTTTCATATGGCCCATGCACTCGCACTTGCCTGCTCAATTGACGATAGGCATAACCCAGAAGATGAAACTCAACTAACTCATCTTCGAGCTGATTGGCGACTGTCTCGAGAATATCAGCCCCTTTTTCGCGGCTTACAGCCCCCAATACAAGAACCCTTAGAGGACGATCACCAGGATAGGTGAAACGCGGCCCTGAATAAGATGTAGATGCCTCAAAATCTGGATGCCAGGCTACCATTGGTTTTTCTATTGTGAAAAACTCATTAAACCGTTGACAGGCGTCAGCGGAAGGAAAAATTACTCGGTCAGCCCCCTCTACCAAGACACTTACATTGTCGCGCCATTGATCGGCAGTTACCGGTATAGGGTAGGCTGCAGCGCAAGCCTTATCGAATTCATCGCCCCGGCTAAAACCAACAAAGCGTCCATCCTCGCCGGTTAAGGTAGGATTCCCGTTGACCAAATAGTAATCATGGATCGAGAGATCAAAACCACAATCCAAGTCACCAGGCAGGGCCCAAATCCTGGGGTGTAAACCAATCGTGTGATGGAAGTGAACCCGCCCGATACCCAGGCCTCTCAACAAGTTGACAAGCTTTTCGTATTCACCTTCGACCTGATAGCTCAAGCCATCCTGCAAGCGCTCATCGTTATCAAAAATTGACAGGCCAACCGACACACCATCTTCTATAGGCGCTAGCTGAATAAACATTGCAAGCCCACTATAAAATTTTACCAGCTCATTTAGATGCTGCGCCACACCACCGCCCAGGCGATGGGTAACCAGCAAAACTTTGGGCAAACTCGAGCGGGCAAACAAGGTCCACAATGCTTTTATACGAAATTTCCGGGCTGGGTCCTCGCGAATAAACGCTTGCACTTTATCTTCATAGTCGGGGTGCTTGAGCGTGAGTAGCCGTAACGCCGTGGCCTTCCTCGGCTCTTGCTCCGCGTCAAAACTGACGCCGCCTTTGTGGTAAACAAATACGTTGGCAAGATGATAGTTTTTCCATCCCGCTTTGTCCGCACGCTGGCACCAGTCATTTTCTTCACCATAACCCTTGCCAAAGGTTTTCGCATCAAAGTAACCTACTTCGTCCAGGCAATCCCTCCGAATATACATACAGAAACCAACGCCGGTGGGCACCTCTGCCAAGTCAGTGGAACAAAATGCATCAGCAAAGTGTCCGTCAATCTCTTTGACGGGCAGGTCAAATAACAGCTTGTTATCCTGACAGAAGTTGGGAAAGCTACAAATAACAGCATTGTTGGAAAACGGCGTGACGCTGGCCACACGCTCACGACCATAAGCCCCATCACGCATGCGGATCAGCCAGTCACCGTAGACTTCCACGTCACTGTTTAGCAGCAGGACATCCCGGTCAGCATGTAATTGCATACCCCTGTTCACCGTCGCCACAAAGCCCAAATTAAGTTTATTGTGTAGTAGAACAAAACCATATTCACGCTCAGCGGCTATCAACCACTCCACCAATGCTGTTTCCGGTGAGGCATCGTTGATTATGACCATCTGCGCCATGCTAGTGTCTAGGCTCTGCACCGCAGACAAAATACACGCCACTGTTTCATCCAGCCCTTTATAAACCGGAATAATTACATCGATTTTTCGCACTAAATCATTTTTCATGCGTTATCAGTCCAAGCGACAACAGCATTTTCTTTTTCCAGGACTTATGCAAATCAAGCTCACGCAAAAGCTTTGCTATTTCGCGATTGAGCACCACTAACTGCGCATCTCGTTCTTCAACCACTGAAACCGCATGGGTGTGGTGCTCTCCCAAAAGTTGCATCTGTCGTTGTAGTTCATGTAATTGTCCATCTCGCTCTTTTATAATCGCCAGAGCATGGGAGTGCTGCTCCCCAAGATCGGTCAGCCGCATGCCTCGATCAACGAAAGCCACTGCCATCTCACCAAGCAAGCTAACATTACCCGCAACATCCACACCCTCCGCTCCGGGCCGCTCTGAATCTGAATGCTGATGTTTTAGCCTTTCCTGTACGGCATCGCCGAGGGCTCCGGAATCAACACGAAGGGGTAACGCCAGCTCGTCCAGCAAACGTCCCAATTCTCGATCCGGACTCCTAAGCAACTGATCGTAATTGGTGCTGGCGGCCAGCACTCCGTCCAACGGTATACGATCAATAAATTGCTGATAATTATCGGCCAGCCAAAACCCGTAAGATAAAGGGAAGCCATCTCTTTTTTGAAGAGAGTTGGCTACCTCAATGGTATTCCTGTGGATAACACAGACCCTGGCTGAAACCCCCAGCTCTTTACAGGCCCGCAACCACACAGGCAAGGTAATACACAGGCGCGGATCCTTGACTAGCTCTACAAGGCCTCCACCAAAACCACGTGCAACGATGGCTTTTGCTCGTTGCCGAGTTTCTACCGCTATATGTCCGACATCACAGTCCGAGTTTATGAAATACCATTCAAGCTTAGCCTGGTGTAATAAATCTTCATTAAGAGCGACCACGCTTTTATCTTCCCAAAAGCCTTCGCTGTTGACACCCTCCATTGGCGAGAGGACATCATCTCCGGTTGTCGCACCGCAAGCACCAAACGCGCGCGTTAACGCCGATGTACCAGAACGGTGCATACCCACAACAAACAGGATAATTCTCTCTTTCTCTTCCGCCACCATCGCAGTACTATTCACCTGACATGATCGGCCACAACGCGCATGTCCCCTGTAGAAGGTTCCAGCATTTTAGCGTTATACACATTAAGCACATCATCCACGCTTCCCTCCATGGTGGTACACCCGTCTTCCACCAGCATCAAACGATCACACAGCTGTGCAAGCGTATTAATATCATGAGAAACGACAACGACTGAGCGCCCAGAAGTCATACGTGTGTGTAATAATTCCGAAGATTTCCTGCGAAATTGTGCATCGCCGACTCCCAACACCTCATCGACCAACAATATTTCCGGATCCGATTCCATTGCTACGCCAAACCCCAACCGCGCCCGCATACCCGAGGAATAGCTGGATATGGGTTTATCTATCGCCGCCTCGATCTCAGCATAAGAAAAAATATTACCGATCCTTCGTTTGGCTTCCCGGCGGCTTAAGCCCAGTAAAATACAGCTCAAAATTGCGTTCTGGCGTCCTGTCAATTCAGGTATAAACCCAACTTGTAATGCAAGTAACGATGCGGTCATATGGGGCTTGCGAACCACCTCCCCTCGATCCTGATCTATAATCCCAGCCAGCAATTTTAAAAGTGTACTCTTCCCGGCCCCGTTACGACCCACCACCCCGAGGATCTCTCCCTGCCGTAATTCCATGGAGACGTCCTTTAAGGCCCAAAAAAGACCTCCAGTGAAACGTCGACTAGTTATACAGGGATAGGCGACTCCGACATTTTTTAACGAGAGAACGGTATCTTTTCCTCTTATCCTGATTATCCCCACAACAAGCTCTACCTCCTTCTAAACGATCAATTTTGAATAATAACGATCAAAACGGCGGAATACACCATAACCCAGTAACCCCGTCAACGCTGAAAATACCACGACATAGCCGAGGCGGGACCAATCGGGAGCCTGGGAGTGAATTAACACCGCCCGGAACGACTCAACGACAGAAACCATCGGATTTAAATAGAAGTAAAACTGCACCTTCTCGGGGAATTCCTGGATACTAAAAAATATGCCCGACAAAAACATCATCATCATCAGTACATTATCGACCAGTACCCGTACATCCATTGCAAAAGGAACAATCGCAGCAATCAATAACGACACCCCTACAATCAACATCAGCTCCACTGCGATGACTGGAATCAGGTAAAACCAGTAAACATCGGGGCCACTGCCCATCACCCACAGAAATATTAATAATAAACCCAGTATCACAGCGAATCGAATCAAATTAACGCTCACGGGAATCATGGGCAGCGCAACTTTTGGGATGTAAACCTGCTGGATAAGCCCACCATTTAGCAAGATGCTGGTGGAGGCTTGGCTAACTGTGGACGCAAACCATTTCCAGGAAGCGAGACCGCACAGCAAAAAACTGACAAACCCTTCCCCTCCAGAGCGAATCCCCACAGCAAAGACCAGATAAAAAGTGGCCATATACATCAGCGGTTCAAGTACCCACCAGAGAACACCAAGATAAGTTGTCACCACATCCCTGCGTAACTCCGCGTAGGCTTTATAAAGAATAAGATCCACCATGTTATGAACAACCACTACCCCTCACCCCCAAAAAACATACCAACTCTAGACAAGATTCAACCTATTCATCCTAAAATTCGACGCCCGACGGGTGACAGCCCACTGAATATCTCGCGTCTAATCCGGCGGTAGAGTACCACTGGTGGCGGACTCAACTCTTATTAAAAGCCATCACTCCCGGCAACTTGCTCACGCAGACCCGAGTCGCAAATAGCCAGAAATAAGTCGCATCGGGGCCACTAACCAGCTCACCCCATCAAATAAAAGGAGCGCTACTAACGCAATACCTATTAGCTTTTTAAAAG
Source organism: Porticoccaceae bacterium (assembly GCA_041622295.1). Taxonomy (GTDB): domain Bacteria; phylum Pseudomonadota; class Gammaproteobacteria; order Pseudomonadales; family Porticoccaceae; genus HB2-32-21. The sequence goes on along the minus strand of JBFJZC010000002.1, from coordinate 17,995 downwards.
CCGGTATTCTACACCCGCATGTGTCCGCTCGCCCGCAAAATATTGTTGAAATTTAGTGGAAATATGCCCAGTATCCCAAGGTATCTTCACGATCCGTGTGGCCGACCCTGCAACGTAGGCAAACCACTAAAAAAGGCACACATGAAACAGCCAGTCACAACCCGATCACTTGCCAAAGGCAACATGGCCTTGTTGCACGCCATACCAACCTCGCAGAACGTGGGGAAGATATCCTTTAATTGAGAAACTACCGATCGGATCATAATCATGTCTTCTTGTCATGAACACCGCCCTCCAGTCGCGATTGGAGGTGTGGGCGGCAGTGGAACGCGCCTGATCGCCAGCATCGTCATTAAACTGGGTTACTACCTAGGCACGGACCTAAACGAAGCCAACGATAACTTGTGGTTTACATTGCTTTTTAAGCGCGCCGAACTTTGGCCTCCTGAACAACACTATGAAGAAATTGGCCGGGCCTACACGATCTTCGCTAAGGCCATGAGTGACCAGCAACCCTGGCAACAACCAGAAATCCAGTATATCCGGTCTCTGTGTGTAGATGAGCGCCCCAAACACGACGTGGCATGGTTACATGACAGGGCAGATCGTCTCGTAGAAGCCGAGTATCTGTCAGACTGTGAAAACTGGGGCTGGAAGGAGCCCAACACGCATATTTTTCTCCCCGCATTACTGAACCAATCTCCAAACTTAAAATATATACACGTAGTCCGCCACGGTCTGGATATGGCGCTGGGTGTCAACCAAAATCAATTACGACTGTGGGGCAGACAAATCTTACAAGAACCGGAAATCGATATTAACCCCAGCACATCGTTTCGATATTGGTGCGCGGCGCATCGTCGCATTGCTAAAATTGGCAAGACGATGGGTAATCATTTTTTAATGCTTAACTATGACAAACTCTGCATGGAGCCAGAATCAGGACTGGTTCAGCTGCTCAATTTTCTGCGCATAAAAGTAACGAGGCGTCTGCTGAACGAACTGGTCAATGTGATCGAAACGCCCCAATCCATGGGTCGACACCGATTACAAAAACCAGACGAAGTCAACCCCGAGGACTTAGCGTATTTGACAGAAATGGGTTACTCGATACTTGAGTAGGTAGCGCTAGACCTTGCAGATTATTCTCCCCTCACGAAAACGCTTTACCATCCCGTGGAGGAAAAATTTAGCTTCACTCCCCGCCACCAAGGATACTGTCCTGGAAGACAAACAGGCACTACCAATTTGAGCAAAGCACCGGAAGCTATAATCTCATAGCCAGATTTAGACCGCAGATTATCAATGCAACAAAATGCGCCTTTTTACCCCAGCAGGCGCGGGCAGATAATGGTCAAAAAAATACCCCGGTCTGTTTCCAGACCGGGGTGTTCAGTATCTCAACCAAATCTAAAAGTTGACAGTCTCTTTTCGACTACTGCTCTTTTAAAGCTTCGGTCAATTAGATTCCTACAGCTGTGCCGGCTGCGCTTATGGCTGGCGTTGCAGTTGCGCCATCAGGAGTCTTCTTAACATTAGTCACAATGATATTGGTTGAATTTACAATGCCTTCAACGCGCTTGACACCGGGGCAAGCCGTAGTCACATCGGGCCCTGGAATGGTAACGGTACCATTGTTGGTCAAATTGGCGATGCTCAGGCCAGTACAGCTAACTATGGCACCTGCGGTATCGTACGCAGTTATGCCAATAGCACCGTCTGCACCGCCTGCGCCAATCGCACCACTACGGTCAGTAACCGTGACTTTGTTGAGCGGTCCCAGAGAATTACTGGAAAAAGCCGAACCATTTCGCGTAAATGTCGCGAGCGTTCCGTTACTGCTAACTGTCGTCGCAGCGTAACCAGCGGCATCGGCTGTACGGGTAACGTCCACCGTATAAACAGAGGCAGGATGGGTCACTGTGCTGTCAAAATTGATAGTCATAGCAGCGGCAACGGGGCTGGCACCAGTGGCGATACCGTAGGCCGCATTATTCGCTAAATCAATGAACAACGTACCGGCAACAGTACCACCGGTCGGCGCTCCACCGGTAGCAGTTGAACTGGTCAGAGTGGGCACAGTAATGCTGGTTACGCCAGTCATCGGACCTTTGACCGTAAAGATAGTGTTAGCAGGTGTAGGCACGGCAGCAGGAACACCGGCTGTGGTAGCGCCCGCAACAGCGCCAGCGCCGTCAGTTACAGTTACGGTACCGACCAATGAAGCGGTAAACGGTGCAGCGCCACTTGTGGAGGTGCCAGCGGTCAACTGCTGGAACCCAGTCGCTACGTTAAACACACCGGCGACGCCACCCGTGGGCGTTATTACCGAGGTTTGCATGGGTGTCAGGTTTTCGGACAGGCTGGTCAACGGCGAGCCAAACAGCGAGGTGGCTACGCCACCGACAAAGCCACTCATGGTGACAGTTGTCTGAACATTACCATTGTTTGCTACAGCCGCGCCGTTGTGCGTTGCAGTAGCGGCCAGCGTCAACACTGCCGCAACATCAGTCGCGGCGGTCGTGACACGGTAAGTGGCGAAGTTCTGACCTACCCCCCCAGCGACCAGGGCAAACGCTGCGCCACCCACATTAGGTGCCGCCGTCAAATCACCCGCTGCGATCGCCGCCCACGTGGCCCCACCAGACAAGGTAAAGGTCACCGAGTCATCGACGCTTAACGCCTCACCGGCAGATAGTGTAAGGACCGTCGCCACCGGCGTGATGACGGTACGAACGGTTTCGTTGGCAATTGTTTTACCAAAGGGAGCAGGGGCGGGCGCAGTTGAAGGGAAGTTAACTGTAGCTGCAAACGCCCCACCTGTAAGCATGCCAGTCGCAATGGCAGAGGCTAATAAAGTTTTTTTGATTAATTTCATGTCTTACGTTCCTTCATTGATTGAAAGTTACAAACAAAAGTCACAGTTACCTAATGATTTTCGAAAATCAGCTATTTTTTCCAAGCCGTTACAGCACATAGCTCGACGGATTCTATGATTTTTAATATGTAGTGTCAACATAGTGACTCGACTCTGTCCGGACAGTGTTGACACACGTCACATTATCCACAAAAGGTCTCGCAAAAATCAACAAAACCACTACAACCCCGCCTTTTGGATAGTAGTCGATCCCGGCGCCGATTACGACCACGAAACGGCAAACTTTCCAGTGTTTCCGACGGACGTTAAGCCACTAACGTTCGGCAACAGGCTAAAGACCCCTGACGCGGTCACTTACTGTACCCGACACAGCCATCACTGACGCACACCGCCACCTCAATCAATAAGCTGTGACGCCACAACCATAGAATGACCATTTGCCATTTATAAATCCAGCTGCGACCGATAGGATTTGGTCAGTTCAACTGCCTGAAGCGAAGTCTCAATAACGTGTGGGGTTATCATGATAATCATTTCTGTCGAGTTGTCTGAGGCCTGACGATTGCGGAACAGGTTGCCGAGTAACGGTATATCGCCGAAAAACGGCACCTGGGTATCCTGTTGACTGCTATTGTGGGTAATCAGGCCGCCCAACATCACTGTCTGGCCGGATTCCGCCACCAGCGTCGTTTCGATAGTGCGCTTTGATATTGGCGGCGTATTGTTGTTGGAGGCCCCCGGCGCACTGACTTCCTGATAGATGTTCAGCCGAACAACACCGTTCGCCATCACGGTCGGCGTGAACTGCAAAATCACCCCCGTATCAATATACTCGAAACTGCGTATCACCCCAGCATCGGTGCTTGATGTTGCATCCGCTATCTCCCCTTTGATGACCGCAATCTGAGTACCGACCTGAATCCTCGCCTCTTCATTATCGACCGCCAGTAACTTGGGGCTGGACAAGATTCTAGCATCACCTTTAGCCGCCAGGGCATTTAACTGGGCGCGAACAAAGTTCCTGGAATCGATCGCCGTCAATGTCAACCCGGCCGCCCCCAGACCCAGACCCCCAGTAGACGCCAGAAAATCGGGATTGCCCGCGGCATTGAGGTTGCTGCTGCGGTATTGCCATTCAACGCCCAGTTGATTGGTTTTGTCCAGCGACACATCTGCAATGGTCACTTCGAGCAGCACCTGCTTCGCCGGTACGTCTAGCTGCTGTAAAAGCCGATAGGCTGTGCGATACTCACGGGCGCTGCCAATAAAAACCAGCGCGTTATGGGGTTCATCGATAACCATTCGCAATGGGGCACCACCCAGCTCTCCTCCTCCAACCGACGCATACACCCCTGGCGATCTGTTATTAGCGGCCACACCAGCAGTGATGGCTTCACCTGATCTGGCATTTCTGGCTGCCCCCCCGTCGACAATGCCATCAGCAACCCCGCCGATAACTGCAGCAAGCACGCCACCCAACTCTTCGGCGGTGCTGTGTTTTACCCGATACACAAAATTTTTCAGCGATTCGCCTGCCACTTCAGGGGTATCCAGCTGCTCCACCCAATCACCGATCCAGGTAATCGTCTCTTTATTCGGCGCGGCCACTAATACCGCATTGAGCTGTTCAATTGGGTTGACAAAAACGCCGGGGCTACCTGCAGTTGACGCTACCGCGATGCCCTGCAGGGCAAGTGCATCTCTGAGCAATGGCGCTATATCAGAAGGCTGCCAATAGACTGTACGAATTAACTGCAGATTTTGCCCTGCCATTGCGGGTCGATCCACCATCGACACTGCTGACTTAAAGCGCTCAATACTAGACACTTTCCCGATGACCAGCAGAGCATTGAGCCGCTCCAGGGTCTGCACATCGCCGTCCTGACCTATCTGTATGAAATGCCTAACGAAATTTAACACCTCCGCGGGATTGGCATAGTGAAGCGGGATAATAGTCATCGCCTGCCCCTGCACACTACGAACCCCATCAATATCAGCAACAGGAGATGGCGGCATTTTTAGGAGCGTACTAGCAGGCAATACGCGCAAACTACCATCTTCCCAGGCAAGCCCCACCCCGTAAGCCGCCATTACCTGCTCGACCATCCCCAGCATTCTTCTGGCCGTCACAGCTTTGCTGACACGCAGGGTAACTGCGTCTTGCCGCTCCGCCACCTCGGCATCGACGTCAAATGAAAGGCCAAGCACATCACCTAACGCCACGTGAATAAACTGACTCAGGGGCATGGCTTCGACATTCAGTTCGAATAGACCATCTGGAAGACCCAGTGTCTCCCAACGGGGGTCCTTCTCCTCGCGCCAACGTGTTACTGCCAGCGCAGGCAAGAATTTGGATCTGGTGAATTTCGTTGCCGCTTCATCCTCCAGGGGCTGGTCACTTGTTATAGCTTCGCTTCGAGGAGGCTCCGGCAAAACCGCCGGCAACGTGATGCCTGGTGCCCCAATGCAACCGCCAAGCGACGCAGCAACTAGCAATGCCAGGCTAATCCGCCTGCTTTTTACCAAATAAATAGACACTCTTTTGTTTTCCCAGTTTTGTTACCTGAATTCCATAGGACGTTATTTCATCTAATCTTGCGCCATCGGGGAGCTCCTCACCTGGCGTGTAACTATTGACCTGGTGCTCGACACTAATGACCGCAAATCTATCCCCTGCCTCGCCGTACACCCCGACCAGCTTCCAAACACGGTCTTTCGCCACCGAATCTGCTGCAGATGGTTGCGCTCCCCCCTCGCCGACGACCGGACCTCCTTCTTCAGCCAATCGCCCACGCGCTTTATCCCACATATTATTACTCAGAAGAACTGCCAACACATTTGGCTTATTATTTTGCGCAATGACTGGTAGCTCAGGAGGTACGGCGCTTTGTGATACAGGCATTGGGTAGGGCTGCAACCACTGCCACAGTAATAGCACGGAGGTGAGGGCAAAAACGGCGGGGGTGATTAGACTAGTTTTCATCGGACCTTTCGCCCGCAATCCCTCGAAAGCCTGCAACAACGATCTGCGCGATCGCTGTATGCCCCTCGGCTTTTTTTAACAGCCAGCGTTCGACAAGCAACGGTTGTTTCGCTCTACTCAGGTCGTCCAGCAAACGCAACTGATTAGCCAGATCACCATGCAGGTCCATGGCAATTGCCAATTTTTGCCCGACCATGGGTTCAGGTTCAGCTAACAACAACTTCTGGCTCACGATAGTGATATTTCGGGCAGCGCACATTTCCTGGAGCACCTCTTGCATCTCCGCTTGAGCTGCCGTATCCGAGACCTGCAAAAAAAACGCGCCGACCTCGCGCTCCAAGGTTGCTATAGCGATACGTTCAGCCTCAACCCAGTTTTGGGCCTGTTGTTTTAGAGCCACCAGTCGTACTGCTTTTTTAGCATTTTGTGCTACCTGCCTATCGAGCGATTCCCGCCAAAACTGCAGGGGTTCAATCACAAAGAACCAGGTCAATACCAGGCCAATTGCAAACAGACCCCATCGAACTACCGGCGCATCAACCGAGTGATCGCTCACTCTATTTTGCCAATTTGTGATCGTCAGCCTTAAGTCCACGATGGTACCTATTCCTTCGAGGCCAGTTTAAGACGTATATTGAAAGGCTCTAGCCCAGTCCGCTCATCTTTACGAATATCGTTGAGAAACATTGCATGTTCAATCTCAGGCAAAGACTCTAATACTGCGGCGAGGCCCGCGCTCCGCTCCGCTGTACCAACGATATCTGCCCAGCCACCCTCCAACGCTTCATATTGAAGTGAGTCTAGCCATGCATCAGGAGGCAAAACCTCACTAAGCGCAGCAAGGGCCTCCTCAAAGGCCAATTGCCTGGATCTAAGCTGGTACACTTTGCGCAGCTTTTGATGGATACTGGACACATTATCCCGCAGTTCAATGACGTCGGTAGCGGCACTCTGCGCAACCGCAACCTGCTCGCTAACGGCTTCACCCTTCTGCCACAGAATGAGGCTGCTGCCCAACAACCAGAACAAGTATAATCCTACAATCACACCAACCGGCCGAAACCAGCTGACAGGTTCGGTCCAGTCTTTTACGCCTTGCAAACGCCCCCGACCAAGTGCGCCTGACCCAGGCAGAGTCTGATCGATACGGCGGCACTCATCTGGCCGTAGCCCATTTAAAAAGCCACCGGATAGTGTCCCAACATCTACATCCTTGTCCAGAAAAATATGGCCTGAAACCGGGGTTCCTGTACCCCCAGCTTTCTCACCACCGTGGGTATCATCAACAGACCGCCAAAATCGTAACGCAGCCGCTTCGTCGGCCGCTTCGATAATCTGTAGTGGGATTTTCGCCTCGTGCAGCACCGCATACACACAGCCTCCAGGTTGCGCCGGATCCAGTGTATCAATGTAGACTGCGGGAACCTCCAGCTCATCAAGAGCAGCTATCTTCCATGCGCGTTCAGGCATAACATGAGTAGGCCAAAAAGTGGTTGCTTCCTGCAAGCGCACCGCGGTTCGACGCTCCCAAATCCACACTGCCACGAGCCACTGGCCATTTGATCGCACAGGCCAAAAATAGCTGTCAATTTCGCCTTCCCACGGCGACCACGTTTCGGCATCGAGCGCTACCGCCTCCTCCAACTCTCCCTCCTTGACGTGTGCCAAAGGAAATTTCCGACACCTAAACAAAGTCTCCGCGTCGGGAATTAATAGTAGCTGCTGGCCAAATAATCCATTCTCAGGGATACTCTCGGCTTGCACGGGCTGCCACTTTTTATGGGCGTAAATCAAATATTGTAGCGATTGCTCCCTTACCCGAACAATGGATCGCGGGAGTAGCCACCGCCTCAATTCCTCAATCATCTGCTGACACTATTCACTTTTATAGTAGGGTGCGCGCCAGTCTATCACGGAAAAAAGACGATCCTCAGCATAGGGAGTTAACTGAATCTGCGCTCTGATAATTTTTCCGCTTGAACCGGTAATGGAGAACATGTAACGACTTCCGTGAGCGAAAGGAGACAAGTCGTTAAACACCCAGTTACTGGTATCGATCAGACTCAATACCTGAACCCAATTTTTTTGCTTTTTTGCCTCAAGTACTTTTATTTCAGCGCCTTTAGATAGACCCAGGACTGGTCCAACCACTCTGTCCGGCGCCGTTGCAATATTGAAATGGTCAGCCCCACCAGCAACGACAAGGTCGATCAAACCATCAGTTTGATCCGTGCCATTTAGAATATCGGGAGTCATTGATGGCAGCTCCAATAGCTCTTCAAGACTTCGAATGGGTTTATTGCGAGGTGATTGGGGTAAGCCCTTGCTTGCATAATTCACAGCTTCCATACCCCTGAATTGGCGAATATCATCTTCGTCAACCCAATCTGCCAGCTCAGAACTGATTCGAGAGGCTACCTGTTCATCTGTAAGCGTTTTTAGCAATTGACTAAATTTAACTCGACTATAGATCGCCAGACTAAACAGGCCTGCCACATCCTGTATCTTGACCTCCACCCCCTGCATGATGACGCTTCTGCCATCAAGTGGAATCATTTGCCCCGACACCAATATTTCCTGCTCGCGATAATCACCCACTAACATCGCATAGACATTTTGATGAATAACATCCTGCCCCACTCTCGAATCGGCCCACACATCTTTTCTTAACTGTAAATCCAGCATGCGGTTACGAGCCATCTGGCTCAGCCCCAAAGAGAGCACACTCAGTAGCGCAATAACTATTAGAACTAAAGGGAGAACAAAACCCCTGACACGGGTATCCATTTTATCCTTCCGAATAAACTTCTAGCGACCAGGCATCTGATCTAGCTGGTAGTGGGAACGTCCAGCGATGCTCCACCCCATCCGCCCCGATGAAACTCAATCTGACTCTTTGGGGCACACGCCACATCCAAGCGCTGTCAAAAGCCGGCAGCCATTCTGCAACACCTCGGTACCGTAATTTTTCTCTATTATCCAAATATAAGGGATCAAGCTCTAAAGGCAGCGGGAATGACGATGCTTCATGCTGAAAACTTGCCGATTTTATCCCACTTATCAGCAAATTTTCTCGAATACCCCGCCAGTTGATTCCCCTACCAGGATCGCTGTGCCTGGCAGCTTCCTTATAGACAAGATCATAAGAATCATCGTCTCGTCTCTCCAGTGCCAGCTCAACTGGACGTATTCTGCCGGGAAAATCTAGTATTGGGGCTCTCGTGAGAAATCGAACAGAAGTGGCGCTGCCTTCGTAGTACGGCACATACATACCCACGACCTTTCTATAGTCAGCGACCTGCGCCTGAATAAACAGATCGGCCAGAAGTCCGTACCGGTATTCCAAGGCCTGCCACTGCGACGAATGGCGCTGCGCCCTGTCCCACAACGACAACCCCTGGCTATACCCCGACATTAAAATCGCCATCAGGGACGCAAAAATCGACAGTGCAATTAACATCTCAATCAACGTAAAACCGCGACTGAACGCTCTGGTCATGGCCTGTCGCGCCACCCCAGACGTGTAATATTAAGTTGTGTTTTGGGTTCGCCGTTGCGGGTCAGGTCGATATCAATTACATAAAGTGCTACATACCGAGGATATGGTATTTCTCCCAACGACTCGGTGACGTGCATATAAGAACTCACTTCCCTGGCAGCCCAGCTAAACTCGAACCCTTCGACTACGCCCTGACCGCGAGAAACCAAAGCAGGATTAATGGTGTTCAATCGATTTACTATTTCTTTTTCCGCGACTATAAGATTTGCGTTGAGGCTAATTCGATTCAGTCGATCGAGCCCACTACCGAATATCTGTAGTAGCAAACCCATGGATGCAACCGCAATCGCTGACGCTATAAGCACCTCAATCAGGGTAAATCCCTGCTGCAGGGATCGCTGACGTCCCATCATGAGCTGGTTACCGTTACCCGGCCATCGAGCGGCTGGATAAACAGCTTCCACTGTCTGCCTAAAGGAGAAATTAACAGTATTAACCCACCATTTGTGGCCCCAGAAGGCAAAAAATAAATCTTCGTATGACTTTCAATTACCCAACCCGGGGGTAGTTGCAGCAGCGGAGACTCGAGCGTCCCCGCTACGAGGTAATTCTCGGGAACATGCAACGATTCCCCCTGAAAATGCGCCTGCCGCCTGCGCTCCATAAGCTGATTAGCAACGCCTAACACCTGGTAACGCTCGTTGGCTCGCTGGTAGCTGTTCCACATATTGGGGCCCGCCAGGGCCCCAAGGGCACCCACTATAGCAAGCACAACCAGCAACTCAATTAAAGTAAACCCTGAACAGTGCCGCCTATTATAAAAGCTAGAACTTACCGAGATCCTGATCTTCACCTTCGCCGCCCTCAGCAGCATCTAAACCAAGCGTATACAGCGCGTAAGCCCCTGTCTTACCAGGGCGAGTATAAAAATAAGGGTTATCCCATGGGTCGTTGGGAATATCTTCTGACAAATATGGGCCATCCCAGTTCTTGACATTTTTTGGCATCACCCTCAGCGCTGGCAGTCCTTGATCAGTGTCTGGATACTGACCGACATCAAGACGATAGGTATCCAGTGCAGACGCTATAAGCTCCATTTGTACGGCAGCCACTTTGGTTTTGGAACTGCCTACTTTCTGAAATAGTTTCGGGCCCACTAAGCCCGCTAGAAGCGTAATCAGCACTAGCACTACCAGCATTTCAATAAGCGTGAATCCGTCGTTATTAATTCGCTTCATATTCCCGTGTTTCCAGTCAAATCGGAATATCGTTCATAGTCACGATAGCTGAAAGCAAACTCACCATAATCCCCCCAACAGCGACGCCCATGGTGACGATTACAGCCGGCTCCAGCAACGCGAGCAATCGCTGAATACCGTCCCGCATCCGTCTTTCGTAGAGGCCAGAAACTTCTTTCATGGTCGTTGCAAGGTGGGCTGACTTTTCGCCCACACTTATCATTTGAATTACCAGTTTGGGAAAAACCTCTTCTTCAGCCAGCGCGAACCCCAACGAACCACCTTGCCGGACACGATCTCCTGCCGCTTTCAAACGAATCCGTATTTCGTCACGCCCCAGCGCTTCTCCGGACAAATTTAGCGCATCTAGCACTCCAACGCCGCCCGGTAGCAGGCGTGCCATGCTACTAGAAAACTGAACCACCACCCAAGCTTCCACAATCCCACGAACGCCCGGAAGGCTCTGCAGTATACCCCACACTGCCGCCTGAATTTGCCCTGTCTTCCAGAAATAAACGGCTACCGCAGAAACCGCTCCCAACCCGCCCATCCAAAGCCAAAAATACTCTCTCAAAAAGGAGGAAATTGCCAACAGGAGAGCCATTGACCCAGCAGACCCACCAGCCCCACTCGCCACCATTACTCCGAACTTGGGTACAACTACAGTAAAAAGGAATAACAACACCGCTATACAGATTACTAGGAGAAACACGGGGTAGGTTAAGGCGGTGCGCACCTCGCTTTGCAACCTGGATTCCTCTTCCAGTCGGTCTGCAACGATGCTGATCGCCTCAGCAAGTTCGCCATTGGCTTCACCCAATCTGACAAGGGGTACGGCATATCTCGGAAACGAATCTGGAACCGCACCAAATGCGTCGGATAAGGGCATCCCTGATCGAACCATTTGCGCCACCTGGATCCAGGACTGACGCAAGGTATATTGCTCTGTGGTATCAATAACAGCCTGCACAGCCTGGTCGATAGCCATCCCACTGCGACGCAGGCTCGCTAGTTCTCTCAGTGTAACTAAAAGTTCGCTGACAGATACTTTCAAAGGGATATAACCAGGACCGACGCTAACCGTGTAGGGATAGATATTGCGATTCCTCAGCTGACCAAGAGCATCGTCCCTGTCCGTCGCCATCAACCAACCTTTGATGACACCACCGTGCCCAAGTCGGCCGCTATAATGGAAATGCCTCATCCAGTCACCCGCAAAACTTCGGCTACCGTCGATTCCCCCCTCGCAGCACGTAGCAGTCCATCATCCCGCAACCTACGCATATTTTGATGAGCTAAATAATTGTTTAACTTATCCGGCTCGGTCGAAATAACGTGCTTGATATCATCTGTAACCTGAAACAGTTCGAAGATTGACTTTCGGCCCTTAAACCCTGTGCCGAGGCAGTGCTCACAGCCTTGCCCGGTAGAGAAATTGGTTGCCTGAGAGTATGCAGGCCATTTCTGCTGAATAGTGCCAAACCCCAGCGACATGGCGCTCAAGCGACTGTCCTCATCCGCCTCCTGACAGTGAGGGCACGAACAACGAATTAATCGTTGCGCTAAAACGCCGATCACGGATGTCGCCAACAAATAACTCTCAACTCCCATGTCCATCAGTCTAACGATACTGCTTGGGGCGTCATTAGTATGCAGGGTGCTTAACACGAGGTGTCCAGTTAAGGCGGCCTGTATCGCAATTTCAGCCGTTTCACGATCGCGAATTTCACCGATCAGAATGATGTCGGGATCCTGCCGTAAGACGGACCTCAGTATAGTAGCAAAATCAAGATCAATTTCAGGGTGGACCTGAATCTGCGTTACCCCAGGGGTTTGATACTCAACGGGATCTTCTACAGTAATTATTTTTCGCTCATCTCCCGAAAGGTGATTCAAAAAAGCATACAGGGAGGTGGTTTTCCCGCTCCCTGTCGGTCCCGTGACCAAAATAACTCCACTGGTAGCACTCAACAGTTTTTTTGTAGTCACGAGGTGGTCTTCAAACATATCAAGGTCATCGATAGAAGACACACTCTCCCGCTTATCAAGTAATCTCAAAACGATACTTTCACCGGCAACGCTAGGCGTGGTGGCAACCCTTATGTCAAGACTTGTACCTGAAACTCGGATACGAATACGGCCGTCCTGCGGCAAACGCTTTTCGGAGATATCAAGACTGGCCATCAGTTTCAAGCGCGAGATTATCGCAGGCTGTAAATTAAAGCTTGGCCTGTCTATCTCGTGAAGCACTCCATCTACACGAACGCGTATTCGAAACACTCCGCGATATGACTCAAAGTGAATATCAGAGGCACCGGCATCAACGGCCCGTTGAATCGTATCGTTAACAAAGTGAATAATAGGGGCTCCGGTAGCGAGATCCCTTAATGAATCGGGATCACCCTGCTCATATTCAGCTGGATCTCCGTCATCGAATAAACTCATCAGCTGCCGAAGTTCATGCCCGCCGACAACTACCGGGACAACTCTTTTCTTTTCTTTCTTTCTTAGCACGCTGGGCACAAAATCATCATAGACGTCCTTGAGCGCCACCCATATCTCTCCGTCAGTTTCACCTAACGGAAACGCTTCTTGCTCCCTCCACCAATGGTGGCTTAGTCCATAAGATTCTTTCACAGCATCAATCGAATCGTGATGATTCAGTTCTAGCCATCGGCTTATTCTGGGCAAGTTCAAAAGGCAGGCGGTTGCCATGAGCACATCCTCCTCCGAGCAAGCACCCTGACTCAGCAGGATATCCTCAGGTCTTCCCCCCAGGCTTGCTTTCGCAATCAGCGCTCGCTCCATGTCCGCTGGCTTGACGCTCTTATTAGCCAACAGGATGTCAGTGACAGATGTTAGCCCGCTTTTTTTGGTCACTTGATCCACAGAGTCTCCAAAACCTCACTTAGCTTATGTTTAAGCGCGCCATCTGTTAACCCGCTGCCAACCATCACCCATTTTTCAGCAACTAAATTTTATTGTAGCTACCAATAAAGTTATAGAGCTGCCAACAAAACAGGAGATGCCGAGCAAAAGCGTTAGATACCCGCCATGTAAATGGTGACGACCTCAGTCAGGTTTTACAAATGCTTATCTAGCGCGGAGTTTAGCAGGGATACAGTAACACCGGGAGTCTGGTATGCGCCTGAATTCGGTTTCACTGACGCTCAGGTCGGCCTACATGGTTCGGCTAATCTCACCCCACCCGCCCCTCAGTCAACTCGCGTCAAAGCCCCAGCCAACATAAGCATAACTCGCCAGTCAGAATTGGCCGTAGAGTAGACGGGCAAAGCAATCTCGACAAAGGTTGTAGTGCTATCCAGCTCCACACATGGGACATTACTTTGCAGCCATGTTGCACTAGCCTCTATAATGGCCTGTTTAGTTGGTGATTGGTCCCACTCATGAAATCCATCCAGATCCGCGGTGCACGCACGCACAACCTCAAGAATATCGACCTGGATTTGCCGCGGGACAAGCTCATTGTCATCACTGGACTGTCCGGCTCCGGCAAGTCATCACTGGCCTTCGACACACTGTATGCAGAGGGCCAACGCCGCTACGTGGAGTCGTTGTCGGCCTATGCCCGGCAGTTTCTGTCGATGATGGAGAAGCCCGATGTCGACCATATCGAGGGGTTGTCACCGGCCATTTCCATCGAACAGAAATCCACATCTCACAATCCCCGCTCTACCGTCGGCACCATCACCGAGATCTACGATTACCTGAGATTGCTCTACGCCAGGGTCGGCGAACCGCGCTGCCCGGACCACAACGAGCCGTTGGCGGCCCAGACGGTATCGCAGATGGTCGATCAGATCCTGGCCCTCGGCGACGACACGCGCCTGCTGTTGCTGGCGCCACTGATACGTGAACGCAAGGGCGAGCACCTCCATGTGTTTGATCAGTTACGCGCCCAGGGATTTATTCGCTGTCGGGTTAACGGGCGCGTTTACGAGCTTGACGAGTTACCTAAACTGGACAAAAACAAAAAGCACACCATCGAAGTGGTGGTTGACCGCATCAAGGTACGCCCCGATATCGCGCTGCGCCTGTCTGAATCGGTAGAGACAACCCTGGGGCTGTCTGAGGGTCTGGCGCTCATCAGTTTCATCGATAGCGATGCGCCCGAGCGGGTCTTTTCCGCGCGCTTCGCCTGTCCCGTGTGCAATTACAGCATCAACGAACTCGAACCGCGGGTGTTTTCCTTCAACAATCCCTCTGGCGCCTGCCCCGGATGTGACGGCCTTGGGGTTAAACAGTTCTTCGATGTTGACCGGGTTGTCCAGCATCCAGACGCGACCCTGTCTGAAGGCGTGATTCGCGGCTGGGATCGGCGCAATCCGTTTTATTTTAATATGCTGACCTCTCTGGCGGAACATTATCAGTTCAGCATCGACACAGCGTTTCAGGATCTGACGGCGGTTCAGCAACAAAAAATTCTGTTTGGCAGCGACCAGGAAGAAATTACCTTCAATTACGTTAACGATCGCGGCACCGTTTACAAACGCAGCCATCGCTTCGAGGGCATAATCCCCAACATGGAGCGCCGTTTCCGCGACACTGAATCTCAGTCTGTGCGGGACGAACTGGTCAAATACCTGAACACCCAGGATTGCCCCGAATGTGGCGGCCGTCGTCTCAACAAGGCCGCGCGCCACGTTTTCATAGACGAAAAAACCCTGCCCCACATCACCAGCGAATCCGTGGGCGCACTGGCAGACTATTATCAGCAACTCGCGCTGCCTGGCCAGAAGGGGCAAATCGCCGACAAGATACTGAAAGAGATCCGCGACCGGCTACGTTTTCTTGTCGATGTCGGCCTCAATTACCTGACTCTTGATCGCAGCGCCGAAACCCTGTCCGGCGGTGAAGCGCAGCGTATTCGGCTCGCCAGCCAGATTGGTGCAGGGCTGGTAGGCGTGATGTATATCCTCGATGAACCGTCGATTGGCCTGCATCAACGTGACAATGAACGGCTGCTGGGTACACTCACCCGCCTGCGCGATCTGGGCAATACCGTGATTGTCGTGGAGCACGATGAAGAGGCCATTCGCGCCGCAGACTACGTGGTCGATATCGGTCCCGGCGCCGGCATTCACGGCGGTCAAATCATCGCTCAGGGCCAGGTAAAAGACATTATCGCTGCGCCGCATTCGCTGACTGGTGATTACCTGGCGGGCAGGAAAAATATTGCGTTGCCGACACAGCGGGTGGCCGCCCGGCCAGATAAAATGTTGCACATCAGGGGCGCTAGCGGCAACAACCTGCAAAACGTCGATGTAGAAATTCCCATTGGCCTGTTCACATGTATTACCGGTGTATCGGGCTCAGGCAAGTCGACCCTCATCAACGAAACGCTTTTCCCCCTGGCTGCTACCGCCCTCAACAAGGCTTCTACGCTGAAGGCAGCGGCCCACCAGGGTATTGATGGTCTGCAGTATCTCGACAAATGTGTCGACATTGATCAAAGCCCCATCGGCAGAACACCGCGTTCCAACCCGGCGACCTACACCGGTATTTTTACACCGGTGCGGGAGATATTCGCAGGTACTCAGGAAGCCCGCTCACGGGGTTACAAGCCGGGTCGTTTCAGCTTTAACGTCAAGGGGGGACGCTGCGAAACCTGCCAGGGCGATGGCGTCAAGAAAGTGGAGATGCATTTTTTACCCGACATTTATGTAACCTGCGACACATGTAACGGCAAACGCTATAACAGAGAAACCCTGGAAGTTCGCTATAAAGGTAAGAACATTCACGAGGTGCTGGAGATGACCATCGAAGATGCCCGTGAGTTCTTCGCTGCGGTGCCCTCGATCGCTATCAAATTACAGACGCTAATTGACGTCGGCCTGTCTTATATCAAGCTCGGTCAGTCGGCAACGACACTGTCTGGCGGCGAGGCCCAACGGGTCAAACTGTCAAGGGAGCTATCCAAGCGAGACACTGGGAAAACCCTGTACATCCTCGACGAACCCACCACCGGCCTGCACTTTCAGGATATCAGGCAACTGCTGGCTGTCCTGCACCGCTTTCGCGACCACGGTAATACTGTGGTAGTCATTGAACACAATCTGGATGTTATTAAAACTGCGGACTGGATTATCGACCTCGGCCCCGAGGGCGGCAGTGGCGGCGGCCAGATCATCGCGACGGGAACACCAGATGATGTGGCCGAGTCAAAAGTGTCTCACACCGGTCGGTTTCTCAAGCTAATGTTAAAAAACCACCAAAAGAAGCTGGCGGCATCCGCAAAACCACCCAGTAGAAAGATGCCAACGAAAAAGTTACCCGCCGCAGTCTGACGCACGGGCGCGGTTCCTGTGTGCGACCCGCGCCCGTGCGATGCACTGACCCGCCCGATCATGACATTAACGTGGGCCTGACCAGCAGCCTGACTAATACCCCGACCAGACACCCCAACACGAGGAACCTCATAACTGTATGAACCACACGACCATGAACCACACAGCCCTATGAACCACACTGTAATCGGCCATTTCTCAAGCCACTTTGTTTCAGCCGGTGGTGCGTGATGAACCACTTGCGACTTGACGCACTCAATTGCGGCAACGACCCACACTGTGCGGGCGACATATTGCGCAATCACGCAGAGAAGCAGCCATATCATCTGTTCGATGCCGCCTGGCTGTGGCACCATCAGTGCGTATGAAAACCTATCTGGTAGGCGGCGCGGTGCGCGACAGACTTCTCGGGCTTGCGGTCGAGGAGCGAGATTGGGTGGTGGTGGGCAGCTCCCCCAAAGAAATGCAGGATGCGGGTTACCGAGCCGTCGGCAATGACTTTCCGGTATTTATTCATCCCCGGTCGGGCGAGGAGTACGCGCTGGCTCGCACCGAACGCAAAACCGGCCGTGGCCACGGCGACTTTCAGTTCCATACCAGCGTCGAGGTCACGCTCGAAGAGGATTTACTGCGCCGCGACCTCACCATTAACGCCATCGCCGAAGACGACAGGGGTAACCTGATTGACCCTTATCACGGCCAGCAGGACATTGCCGACCGGGTACTACGCCATGTCTCCGCCGCCTTTGTAGAAGACCCGTTACGGGTTTTACGGGTCGCCCGGTTTGCGGCGCGCTTCCGGTATCTGGGGTTTTCGATTGCCGATGAAACCCTGCAATTGATGCGTCAGATCGTCGCCACCGGCGGGCTGGATCATCTCAGCGCCGAGCGCGTATGGCAGGAAACCCTGAAAGGCCTGTCCGAGGGCTCACCACGCACCTATATAGAAGTGCTCCGCAGCTGCGGAGCACTGGTCGTTCTATTGCCCGAGGTGGAAAAACTGTTTGGCGTGCCACAACGGGCCGACTATCACCCGGAAGTCGATACTGGCATTCATACACTGATGGCCCTGGATAAAGCCGTCGAGCT
>JBFJZC010000001.1:0-33548 GCA_041622295.1 Porticoccaceae bacterium | reverse complement strand
TGCAACTATTTGCCAGAGATATCAGCCTGGCCTTGAGCAAGCCCTCGCAAAGTAGCATTCAGAACCTTTTACAGGGCACGATTGTCTCTTTAAACGCTACCAATGAACCCGCACAGGTATTGGTGCAAGTCGACCTGGCTGGACAGCGCTGTCTGTCGAGAATTACCCGGCGCGCGGCCAGTACGCTGAAGTTACGACCGGGTTTACCTGTTTATCTGCAGGTGAAAAGTGTCGCCGTCATGGAAAGCGAACGCTAGTTACGCGCTGCTGGCATCGGGCAGTACTTCAGCGACCAGTACGCCCTGCGCTTCGAGTTGATCTATCTCGGCGTCGCTATAGCCGAGCAGAGCCTGTAGTGTCTGCCGATTGTGCTCACCGAGAAACGGCGCCTGCAGCTCCAGATCATTGGCATACTCGGAAAATCGCAAGGGCATACCCGGCATCTGGAACGTACCAAACTCCCGTTCAGTAACAGTGCGCACCGTTCCCCGCTCAATCAGATGCGGGTGCTCCATTGCCTGCTTAAGCGTCAGGACTGGAGCAACCGGCACCCTTTCAGCTTCAAGTCTGGCAATTACTTCATCATCGCTGCCGCAACTGGCGATCCAGTCTTCAATGATTTTTACCAGCTCATAACGGTTTTTGACCCGGTCACCAATTTTTTTAAAACGCGGATCCTTCAATAAACCCGGATTGCCCATGACATTGCAGAGTGCCGGCCATTGATGCAATACCGCGATAATGATCAGATATCCGTCGTTACCCTTGAAGGCCCCGAGCGGCGCCAGGCCCGGACTATGGGAACCACCGCGTGACGGTTCAAAGCGGCCCTCGCTGGCGCTAATCATGCCGACACTGGATTCGTGACAATGAAAATAACTGTCCAGCAGGGAAATATCGAGAAGCTGACCAGGGCCACCCATCGCACGACGAAACAGAGCCGCGTTAATAGCGGCGAGTCCGTGTACACCGGTCATCACATCGCCCATAGCCACCATCGGCAGTACGGGCGGGCCGTCCTGCTCGCCGATCAAACCGGTCACACCGGCATAAGCCTGACCTATGTAATCAAAACCCGGTCGGTCGGCAAGCGGTCCGGTCTGGCCAAATGTAGAGATCGAACACATGATCAATTTTGGGTTGAGCCGATGTACTGTCGGCCAGTCCAGGCCCAGCCGCCCAATCACACCGGGCGCAAAGTTTTCCACCAGCACGTCGAAGTGGGGAATCAGATCGAGCAGTATCTTGCGACCCCGGTCAGTTTTTACGTCCACACACAGGCTTTGCTTACCACGATTTTGAGATAAAAAATAAGCCGAACGCCCGCCTTTGAGATAACCCACCTTGCGTACCTGATCACCCCAGGGGGCGAGTTCAAGCTTGACGATTTCGGCACCCATTTCAGCCATTAATCGGGTGGTCGTGGGGCCGGCCAGATGCTGAGTAAAATCCAGCACTCGAATACCGTCCAGTACGTGTTTTTCAGTCACGCTAGTTACCTCCGACTATTTTTGAATTATTTTTTATTGCGCCGGCAATTTTGGTCGCGCCGTTTCACCTGTCACCGCGCCTTTTCATCTATTAAGGCATACTCGCCGGACAAAAACTATGCGCAGAGTTGTTCGCAGCAGGCGTCGTACATCCTGTGCGTAGCCGGTTTAACTTATGCATAGCAGCTTCAGCCTGGCTGTTTCGTTTGCAGCTACGGCGTTCTAGTGTGGGATTAGAACAGAAGTTCCAGAGGCGCTAAGCGGCCAGTAGCTCGGCACAGACTCCGCTGAGCGTCAATACTGGGCAGGGTATTGCAACACTTTCCCCGGACTTCGGCTCCGTCAGGGCAGGCCGTCATACTCCGGACCTTCTTTTACCGTAGGCAACAAGTCTTCACGGCAAATATTGAAACTGAGCAGGGTATTGGCGGCAACATAAATAGACGAATGGGTACCTATGATCACGCCAAATATAAGGGCAATGGCGAAGTTATGAATTAACGCTCCGCCGAAAATAAACAGCGCAACAAGAACTATCAGGGTGGTCAGGGACGTCATGACGGTTCTGCCCAGAGTCTGGCTCAATGATTCATTGACCACAGCAATTGGCTCTGCGACCCGTAACAGGCGAAAGTTCTCCCGGATACGATCAAATACGACTATCGTGTCGTTGAGCGAGTAGCCAATAACCGCCAACAACGCGGCCAGCACCGTGAGGTCAAATTCTATGCTCAGCAGTGAAAAAAATCCCAGCGTAATCACCACGTCGTGGATCAATGCCATTACTGCGGCTATGGCAAATTTATACTGAAAGCGGATCGCCACATACAACATCACCACGGCCAACGCTGCCAGCATTCCCAGCCCGCCGTCGTCACGCAGTTCGTCGCCGATCTGCGGACCGACAAATTCGATACGCCGTAGCTCCACCGCCTCTCCCGAGGCCTGCAAGATCGCCAGCACGCGATCGCCGAGGTCGGCGGCCGGTTCACCCTGAAGCTTGATCAGCAGCTCGGTTTCCGCACCGAACTGCACAACGGTAGGATTACGGAAATCACTGGCTTCGAGCCGCGTACGAATC
Source organism: Porticoccaceae bacterium (assembly GCA_041622295.1). Lineage (GTDB taxonomy): Bacteria > Pseudomonadota > Gammaproteobacteria > Pseudomonadales > Porticoccaceae > HB2-32-21. The sequence goes on along the minus strand of JBFJZC010000001.1, from coordinate 30,977 downwards.
ACGTCCGGATCAATGCTTTGCTGGTAACCAACTTCGATCAATGTACCGCCAGTAAAATCAAGCCCAAGTACCAGACCCCTGGTCATCAGCGACATCAGGGAACCGACCAGCAATACGACTGACACCAGGCCGATTAGCCCACGATGCCCCATAAAATTAAATACACGTTGTGTCGCCATGACCGGCTCCTAAATCGAGAGTTTTTCGACGGCGCGGCCACCGTAAACGAGGTTGGCCAGGGCTCTGGTACCCATGATCGCGGTGAACATTGAGGTTAAAATTCCAATGGACAGGGTCACCGCAAAACCTTGTACCGGACCGGAACCAATGACATAGAGGATGACGGCAACAATCAGTGTTGTCACGTTAGCATCAAGGATGGATACAAAGGCTCGATCATAGCCCGCATCAATCGCACGCTGCACCGACTCGCCGTTTGCCAGCTCTTCCCGAATACGGGCGAAGATCAACACGTTGGCATCGACGGCCATACCCACCGTTAGTACGATTCCGGCTATACCAGGCAGCGTCAGTGTCGCACCCAGTAGCGACATCACCGCGACCAGCAACACCACGTTCATCAGTAGCGCGGCATTGGCAAATATTCCGAAGACCCGGTAAACGACGATCATAAATAACAATACCAGAACCAGGGCGATTTTTACGGACGTCAACCCCACGTCAATATTTTCAGCGCCCAGAGACGGCCCAATCGTGCGCTCCTCAACAAAATGCATTGGTGCCGCCAACGCGCCGGCGCGAAGTAACAAGGCCAGTTCGGATGCCTCTTCCGGGTTATCAAGCCCGGTGATGCGGAATTGCACGCCCAGCGCGCTCTGTATAGTGGCAAGACTGATGATACTTTTTTCAGCATAAGGCACCACGACCGACTCTTTCTCGCCTTGCTCATTGACTCGTTCTTCGAATCGAGCTTTCGATTCAATAAACAAAACCCCCAGGCGACGTTTGATGTTCTTCCGAGTTGCGTAGTGCATGGCGCGACCGCCCCCGCTATCGAGAGAGATGTTGACCTGGGGCAGGCCATTTTCATCATAGCCAACCGACGCATTGGTCACCCGGTCACCGGTAATCACCACTTTTCGTTCCAGCCAGGCTGTGGACGGCTGTGCGGCTGAATCCCGAAATTTAAACTGCTCCCGGCCAACTACCCGACCCGGCTGCGCTTCAAGACGAAATTCCAGATTCGCGGTCTTGCCGATAATTCGTTTAGCTTCAGCCGTATCCTGCACGCCTGGTAACTCTACGACAATGCGATTACGGCCCTGGCGCTGCACGATGGGTTGCGAGACACCCAGTTCATTGACACGGTTCCGCAGGGTGGTCAGGTTCTGGGCAACCGCATACTCTTCGTTTTCCCTAACGGCGGTATCGGACAGGCTCAGTGTCAACTGAGGCAGATCGGTCCTCCCTTCGCTGAGGGGTAATAAATCGCGAAAATCAGCGCGCACAACGTTGACTGCCTCGTCAAGCGCCGCCGCCTCGGCAAATGTAAAACTCAGATGATCCTCCGCCTGCGTCGCCGACTTGTAGCGAACTTTTGCCTCCCGCAGAGCCTTCTTCAACTCACCGAACTGGGTTTCCAGATGCTTGTTCACCACGGAGGCGGTATCCACTTCCAGCAAAAAATGTACGCCGCCGCTGAGATCAAGTCCGAGTTTCATCGGCTTTCCGCCCAGCGCTTCCAAACTGGCCGGAGTCGTCGGCGCCAAATTCAGCGCCACAATGTAATCGAGCCCCAGGGCCTGCTGAATTACTCGCTTGGCGGCCAATTGATGCGCACTTTGGTCGAGCCTGATAAGAATATTTCGATCGGAACGCGTTTCACCAAAATAGGCTATGCCATCTTCTTTCAGCGCAGTGAGAGCTTTGTCTACGACCGCTTCGTCCATAACCATCGCGCTGCTCTGACCCGAAATTTGTATCGCTGGGTCAGGCACGTAAAGATTGGGGACAGCATAAATAAAGCTTAGTGCCACAACGATGGCAAGTAACAGGTATTTCCACAGCGGGTAGCGATTCATGGGCTGGCGTTTGTATCCCGATAAAAGCGAGGCATTATAGGGTAATTACCCAGGCCAACCAATTGCTGACAAGATCGCCGTCCCACCCTTGAGGTGACAGGGACGGAGATGGCGCAACGGAACGCATATGAACCAATCCTTTCTACCCAATCCTTACGGCTTCGTTGTCCGGGTTGAACGTACTTTCGCAACTAGGTGTACCGACTATTTTCCGAAGTTTTAGCCAAAAATTGCTCAGCAAACTGCTGCAAGCGTCGCTCACTGATCGCTGCACGCAAGGTCGCCATGAAGTTCTGGTAGTAACGCAGATTGTGGATGGTATTAAGTTGTGCGCCCAAAATTTCCTTGCACTTGTCCAGGTGATAAAGGTAGGCGCGGCTAAAATTCTGGCAGGTGTAACAATCGCATTCCCTGTCCAACGGGCCGATGTCTTCACGAAACTGAGCATTACGGATTTTAATCACTCCCTCGCTGGTAAACAGATGGCCGTTACGCGCATTACGTGTTGGCAGCACGCAATCAAACATATCAATGCCCCGCATCACTGCCTGCAGGATATCTGAGGGCGTACCGACGCCCATCAGGTAACGTGGCCGATCTGCGGGCAACTCGGTTTGCAGACAGTCCAGTACACGAATCATATCTGCCTTGGGCTCGCCGACGGAAAGGCCACCAATCGCGTACCCGTCAAAACCGATGTCACGCAAACTGCGCGCCGACTCCTGGCGTAGCAGTTCGTGCATACCACCTTGCACAATACCGAACAAGGCCGCGCTACTGTCGCCATGGGCAGCTTTCGAACGCATCGCCCAGCGCATCGACAGCGCCATAGAGTCCCGCGCCTCCTGTTCACTGGCCGGATAGGGCGTGCATTCATCAAACACCATCACCACATCCGCACCCAGATCCCGCTGAACTTCTATTGAGCGCTCCGGATCCAGGAAGACTGCACTGCCATCAATGGGCGATTTAAAAGCGACACCTTGCTCAGTGATCTTGCGCATATCGCCGAGGCTAAATACCTGAAATCCGCCTGAGTCGGTGAGGATAGGTCCAGGCCACTGCATAAAATCATGGAGGTCGCCGTGCTTCCTTATCACCTCCGTACCCGGCCGCAGCATAAGATGGAAGGTGTTACCGAGAACGATTTGCGCGCCGATCGCAACAATATCCCTGGGTAACATCCCTTTAACGGTACCGTAGGTACCTACCGGCATGAAAGCTGGTGTTTCCACAGCACCACGAGGGAAACACAACTGCCCCCGGCGTGCGGCTCCGTCAGTACCGCTGACCTGAAAGCTCATAAAACAGTGGCGATTCATCCGGGCATATCCTCGACGGCATGTGGGTTGCGGGTGACAAACATGGCATCGCCATAACTAAAAAATCGGTAACCCTGAGCGACAGCCTGATGGTAACTCTCCAGGACACGTCGGTAGCCTGCAAACGCACAAACCAGCATCAGCAACGTTGATTCAGACAGGTGAAAGTTAGTGATCAGCGCATCAACTATGCTAAATTTGTAGCCAGGGTAGATGAAAATGTCCGTCTCGCCTCGCAACGGTTTCATCACGCCTCCACGCCCGGCAGTTTCAAGACAGCGTACACTGGTGGTACCCACGGCGATGACCCGCTTGCCCGCCGCGCGGGTAGCCTCAACCTGATCACAAAGTGCCTGGTTTATATCAACTACCTCACTGTGCATATGGTGCTGCTCAATATGCTCCGCGCGCACCGGCTGAAACGTCCCGGCACCAACATGTAAGGTCACAAAAGCAACATTGACGCCTTTTGCCCGCAACCGACCTAACATGTCTTCGTCGAAATGCAAACCCGCAGTCGGCGCCGCCACGGCGCCCGGTACGCGCGCGTAAACAGTTTGATAACGCTCCCGATCGTGCGCCGTGTCGGCGCGATCAATGTACGGCGGCAAAGGCATATGCCCCACAGCATCAAGAATATCTATGACTGTGTCATTACCATTGAACTCAAGCACATATAAGTCGGCATCCCGAGCAGTCACCCGTACCTGATACCCGCCCTCGATGGTAAGTTCACTGCCCGGCCCGGGTGATTTACTGGCGCGCACATGGGCCAGCAATCGCCGCTCGTCCAGTAGTCGTTCAACGAGAATCTCCACCTTGCCGCCGGTGGCCTTGACCCCGTATAAGCGGGCTGGAATCACCCGCGTGTCGTTCATAACCAACAGATCGCCAGGCTCTATGAGACCCAGAATGTGCGCAAACTGCGTATGCTCGATCGTGCCCGTACTTCCATCCAGCACCAGCAAACGGCTATCCGTGCGCCGGCTCATCGGCTGGTTAGCGATCAGGTCTTTCGGTAACTCGTAATGGAATTGGTCAAGGCGCATAACGGCTACGGTGTTGGCTCACGCGAAAATCGCGCCAGCCTAGCGGAAAACATCGAGATCACCAAATTAAATCCTCGTGCGCGCCAGTCCCGTACCGCCTTTATCCTCTGGGTACTGCCTTTATCCTCTGGATAAATAGATCCAGACTGGCGATAGCAACAAACAAATTAGGCCAGCACATTGACCACTCATCAGCCACTGTTATAATCCTCGGCCTGCGCCAGAGTGGTGAAATTGGTAGACACACGGGATTCAAAATCCCGCGCCCTTAAAAGCGTGCCGGTTCGAGTCCGGCCTCTGGTACCACTTTACAAATATGAATTTCAAGCTCTACCTGTAGTTATATGTACACCTAGCCCAAGCGTTTTCTGCCACTCACAGCATGAAGGCGTGAAAGCAACGTAATTTGCTAACAACCTTTTATATTGCTCAGCAGATTAAAGCTCAGCAGTGAGGAGTGCTTGATGAGGGCAACGCCTTCTTACCCACAGATATCAACCCGGTGTCATGCGCTTACGCGCAACGGCCGTGTACGGCTTCGCCAGATATTCTCACTCTCTTCCAGCAAGACGCAGCCAGTCTATTTATCAGCACGTCGTGCAACCAGCGCCCAAAGTGTCGCCAATCTGCCCCATACCTTGATCGACAGGAGAGGCAAGCAGCAGACGCCGCAAAACAGCGACAATTCATCGTCTGTCCAGTAACGAGGTTAGAGAATGGACGAGCACTTGACCACACAGATCGCAACCAAAAACATAGCCTCAACTAACGACTGGTCGTCCGCGCAAAGTATCGAGCTCTATGGAATCCACGACTGGAGCGGCGGATACTTTAGTATTTCAGAGCAGGGTGAGACGGTGGTTCACGCCAGCTTTGGGGACAAAACCGTTGCCGTGCCACTGATGGATATTATTGCTGGCATGAAAGCCCGGGGCCTGGAAATGCCCACGGTGTTGCGCATTGAAAACCTGTTGGACCACCGCATAAAAACGCTCAATGAGGCTTTTGCAAGTGCTATTGAGCAGGACGGATACAACAATCACTACCGCGGCGTTTTCCCGATTAAGGTCAATCAACAATGCCACGTCATTGAAGAAATAGCCGATTTTGGTCGCCATTACCATCACGGTTTTGAGGCAGGCAGCAAGGCGGAATTGATTGTCGCCCTGTCACAGTTGCAGGATCACGACAGCCTGATTATCTGTAACGGATTTAAAGACTCCGAATTTGTCGAACTCGGCCTGTACGCCAGGCAAATAGGTATTCCCTGTTTCTTTGTCCTTGAAACGCCAGCAGAATTGCCCACTATCCTTGAGCGTAGCCGCGCGCTCGGCATTGAGCCCTTGCTTGGCGTTCGTATTAAACCCTCTGTGATCGTTGACGGGCACTGGAACGAAGACAGCGGGGATCGCTCAATTTTTGGTCTTTCTACCAATGCCCTGCTTGACGTAGTCGACGTGCTCAAACAGGCCAATATGTTACATTGCCTGCAGCTACTGCACTGCCATCTAGGATCGCAAATCCCCAATATCCGTAACATCCGGGGCGGGGTACTCGAAGCTTGCCGATTTTATAGCGGCCTGATTAGCGAAGGCGCACCGATGGGCTATCTCGACCTGGGCGGCGGCCTCGCAGTTGATTACGAGGGTGCCCGCACCAACAGCACGCACAGCATGAACTACAAGTTGCAGGAATACTGCACTAATATCGTCGAAACAATTCGCGAAAGTCTCGACCCGCTGGATATTGCTCACCCCGTCATCATCACGGAGTCCGGCCGCGCCACTATCGCCTATTCATCCGTGCTGATATTCAACATTCTGGATGTCCGCGACCATCAACCTACCCCACTTCCAACGACGCTCCCAGACGATTGTCACGAGTTGTTAGAAAATCTGTTTGCGGTGCCAACGCTGATCACATCGAAGACCTTTCAGGAGTGTTATAACGACGCGCTGTACTATCGAGACGAAATAAGGGAGTTATTTCGCCACGGCCAGGCAACTTTGCGCGACCGCGCGCTGGCCGAAAACATAACGCTGGCGGCACTGGAGCGTATTGCTAGTTTGCTCAGCGAAGTTGAGCGTATCCCTCCGGAGATGGAGAATTTGCCGGAGTTGCTTTCTGATATTTACTACGGCAATTTTAGCCTTTTTCAATCACTGCCAGACATTTGGGCGATAGACCAGATATTTCCCATTATGCCCATACACCGTCTCGACGAACGACCGACACGAGAGGCCATTATTGCTGATCTGACTTGCGATTGTGACGGAAAAATTGATAACTTTTCTTCACCTGACGGCCTGCGAAAAACCTTGCCGCTACACTCGCTCAAAGAAGGGGAAGACTACCTCGTCGGTGTCTTTCTGGTGGGCGCGTATCAGGAAACATTGGGGGATTTACATAATTTATTTGGTGACACCAACGTGGTCAGCGTGCGTATCACCGAGGATGGCGGTTTTGAATTTGTCCGCGAATTCCATGGCGACAGCATCGCTGATGTTCTAAGTTACGTTGAGTACGACCCGAAAATAATGCTGGAACAGTTTCGCCGCATCGCCGAGGAAGCTGTCCGTCAGGGCAAAATATCAGTAGCGATGCGCCAGACCATGTTGACCGCATTCAGGGAAAGCATGCAGGGTTACACCTATTTTGAACGTTAAGCGCTCGGATCTATTGACCATAGCCTTTTGGAACAATATTTCCGCTTCCAGAAACCAGCTGGCAACTGGCTGTTACCTTTATCCCTGATAACCAATACCCGGGAGTATATTATGTCAAAAGTAATAATCATCGGTGCTGGTGGCGTTGGTGGTGTCGTCGCCCACAAATGTGCGCAACTACCCCAGATCTTCAATGAAATTGTTCTGGCCAGCCGCACTGAAAGCAAATGCAAGGCTATCGCCAGCCAGCTGAAGCGTCCAATACGCACGGCACAAGTTGATGCCGATAATGTTCCGGAACTGGTATCCCTCTTTAATAAAGAAAAGCCTGATTTAGTGATCAACGTTGCGTTGCCCTACCAGGATTTGACTATCATGGATGCCTGTCTGGAAGCGGGCGTGCATTATCTGGATACTGCTAATTACGAGCCGCAGGACACCGCGAAATTTGAATACAAATGGCAATGGGCCTACCAGGAAAAGTTTAAGAAGGCTGGTCTAATGGCCCTACTGGGCTCCGGCTTTGATCCTGGTGCCACAAATGTGTTCACCGCGTATATCGCCAAACATTATTTTGACGAGATCCACTACCTGGATATTATCGATGTCAACGGCGGCAACCATGGCTACGCTTTTGCCACTAATTTTAATCCGGAAATTAATATCCGCGAAGTGACTGCAGAATGCCGACACTGGGAAAATGGCGAATTCGTGACCACCCCGGCCATGTCGCTCAAACAGCGCTTTACCTGCCCTGAAGACGTGGGTTCTTTCGATATATACAGGCTGTATCATGAAGAACTGGAATCTCTAAGCAAAAATTTTCCAAGCTTAAAAAAGGCGCAGTTCTGGATGAGTTTTTCCGACAATTATCTCAAGCATCTGGAAGTATTGGGTAACGTGGGCATGACCGGCATCCATCCCATAGATTATCAGGGCCAACAAATTGTTCCTATCCAGTTTCTAAAAGCACTGCTGCCGGATCCATCAACACTTGGACCACGCACCCAGGGAAGAACCTGTATCGGTTGCGTGGTTCGCGGCGTTAAGGATGGGCGGGAAAAAACCGTTTTTCTTTATAATATCTGCGACCATCAGGCTTGCTACAGAGAAGTACAATCGCAGGCAATTTCCTATACCACCGGCGTACCTGCAATGATCGGGGCTAAAATGATGCTGGAGAAAACCTGGATGAAGCCCGGTGTCTGGAATATGGAACAGCTTGACCCTGACCCATTTATGGCCGATATGAACAAATACGGCTTACCGTGGACGGTGATAGAAGAGCCGGGTTATTCGCTTATTTAAGTGACATCAGCTTTATTACGCCGAACTCCGGGTTGACATGAATACATGATTAAAAGCCAGACCTTCCTCAGCTTCAACGCAGCGCGCGTACCCTCACCCTGTTTCGTGGTGGATGAAATTGCAGTTGAACGGAATCTCAAAATCCTCAGTCGCGTACAAACCGAATCAGGTGCAAAGGTTCTACTCGCGCTAAAAGCGTTTTCGATGTTTAGCCTCGCACCGCTGATCAGTCAATATCTCACCGGCACCTGCGCCAGCGGCCTGTTCGAAGCGCGACTAGGCCACGAAGAGTTTGGCGGCGAGATTCACACTTACTCGGCGGCATACACCGAAGCAGATCTCAGGGAGATCCTCAAGATTTCCCATCACGTGGTATTTAACTCCTTCAGCCAATGGGAACGTTACCAGCCACTTATAAAACTGGCCAGGCAAGCACGTCCGGAACTTCAGTTTGGCCTGCGGATCAACCCGCTCCACTCCGAAGGCGCCGCTGCGATTTACGATCCCTGTGCACCCGGTTCCAGACTGGGTATCCCCCTGACCGAGTTTGACCCCAAACTTTCAGAGAACCAGCCGTTGCAAAGCTCGCAACTGAACGGTATTAGCGGCTTGCATTTTCATACCCTTTGCGAACAGAGTTTCGCACCCCTGCAACGAACTCTCGCCGTCATTGAACGGCACTTCCATAAACTCCTGCCGCAACTGCAATGGGTTAATTTTGGCGGTGGCCACCACATTACTGGCGAGGGCTATGAAGTTGACGCCCTGATCGAATGCATAAAATGCTTCCAGAAGAAATACGACGTCCAGGTTTACCTGGAACCTGGCGAAGCAACGGCCATTAATACCGGCGTACTGGTGAGTGAAGTCCTCGACATCACCCGCAACAGCATGGATTTGGCAATTCTCGACACTTCTGCCACATGCCACATGCCCGACACACTGGAAATGCCCTACCGTGCCAATATTTTTGGCGCCGGAGAAGCTGACACCAAAGCCTACACCTATCGTCTTGGCGGCCAGACCTGCCTTGCAGGGGACGTGATGGGCGATTACAGTTTTGACAATCCGTTGCAGATTGGACAACGCCTGATATTCGACGACATGGCCCACTACACCATGGTTAAAACGAGTACCTTCAACGGTATTGGCCTACCCTCAATTGCCATCTGGAATTCAACCACCGACGACCTTAGAATTGTCCGCACATTTTCATACGACGATTTCAAAAACCGGCTTTCCTGATAGTCGCATAGGCGGTCTAATAGACGGTCTAGTGGCCAAATTACTTCAAATGCAGGCAAGCTTTATGAACGTTAGGCTCAACAACGTATGGAAGCAAAGGTTATGAGTGAATTTGATCAACTCGCCGCACCTGGTTACCCCATCTTTCTCGGTTCAGAGCTCAAGCAACCGGAGCCAGAAGAAGCCTTCTTTCATATTCTGCCGGTACCCTATGAAAAATCGGTTTCCTATGGCAGTGGAACGGCTGCTGGGCCCGCCGCCATTCTCGGCGCTTCCTGGCAACTTGAAACCTGGGACGGTGCCAGCTCACCCTGTGAAAAAGGTATTTTCACGCACCCCCCGGTTGACGTCAGTGGCGATGCCGATCAGACCATAGCCAATATCGCCCTGGCGACACAGGCTATCGTCAAACATGGCGGGATACCTGTTGCGCTGGGCGGGGAACATACCGTGACCTTTGGCGTTATTAAAGGCTTACTGGCAGCGGGGATGAGTGATTTTGGTGTTGTTCAAATCGACGCCCACGCAGATCTACGCGATGCTTATGAGGGCAACCCTTACAGTCATGCATCGGTAATGAAACGTATTGTCGACGAAGACATACCGCTATTTCAGCTGGGCATTCGCGCCATCTGTAAAGAAGAAATCGCCACGCGAAAACTCTACGCAGTACATCACCTCGACGCTGACGTATTAGTTCCGAAAAATCATATGCAGATAAGTTTACCTGACGACTTTCCTGACAAGGTATTTTTCACATTGGATATTGATGGCATGGACCCTTCAATATTCCCGTCAACCGGCACCCCGGTGCCAGGTGGCCTGGGCTGGTATCAAACGCTGTCGTTATTCGAGTCAGTAGCAAAGCAGCGTAAAATCATCGGCTTTGACTTAATGGAGTTTTCTCCTATTCAAGGCTTTCACACTTACGAGTTTTCCGCCGCTTTACTGGTTTACAAAATGATGGGGATTATTCAACGTTCGGCATCCGCAGAATAACTCCAACCTGCCACCGAACTAACTGCGTACTACACTAACCAACCGCGTACTGAACTAACCAGGCCCTGAACAATCGTGCTCAGGGCCTGGTTATATAGCTTAAGAAAGTCCAGCGTAACAGCACAGATTGGAGGCCGTTGATGCCGACCCCTCGCTACGCTCAGCTATCTTCTTCGCAGCTTTCCTCTTCATCAACTTCATCAACTTCATCAACTTCATCAACTTCATCAACTTCATCCACATCATCGACCACGTCATCGACCACGTCATCAACCTCATCGTCATCAAAGCGAATACCCAGATCGATAATTTCGTCGTCATCTGACGGCTTGGCAACTTTAGTTTCCACCGGGGACACCGGCTGCCTGGGCAACATAATACGGCCCTGCATAAAAGTCTTGCGGGCGGCCTTCCAGCGCTTGCCTGCCCGGCTTTTAATCCTGGCCCGCTCTTCTCCTTCAGCCTCGCTCAGCAAGTCCTTCACTATCTCCCAAACGTATGGAATAACTTGTCCACGCTCGACATTGTAAAGATAGACACGGTTTTTTGGTGCTTCCGGTAGTGTCGGATCGTAAATAACCTCCGTACTCGACGTAGCGGTTTCCAATTTTCCATACCAAGTAGTTTTTCTGTTTTTATTCAGCATAAAAAATAATTCCCTCAAAATTCACGATCTTTTAGTATCGCTACTCCCCATCTGTTTTTTCATTTTGAGCCCGTCTTCGCCATCGCCGTAATATCCACCCAGAACGCGGCAAACTACAAACCCGTGTTTTTCATACAGCCTTCTTACGCCAACGCTGGAAACCCGAACCTCTAGCACCGCCGTAGAATAGCCGATATTTTCCACCGCCTGATCGACGGCCGTCAATAAGCTATCACCTATACCAAACCCTCTCATATTTTTTGCCACCGCCATCGAATAGAGTCGCGCGTAGCTCTTTCGCGCAGGCATTAACACAATGGCATAGCCACTAACAATACCGTCAACAAGGGCAACGAGTGTCCTGGCTTTAGCTTTTTTCAGGAAGTAATTGAATTGCCGTTTTGAAATATGGTCGCTGGCGAAACTGCTCGCTTCAATGTCCAGCAGCATCGGAATATCGGCTGCGATAGCGTTTCGAATAACCGGTGAAGCCACTTATCGACCTCGCAACTCCAGGCGCCTGACCATTTCGTTCATCACCAGCATATATAACTCATCACCCAAATAGACGTCTTCAACTTTGTGGTCAAGACTCGGGTTGTCGTTGACTTCCACTACGTAGGCCTGCTTTCCCAGCTGCTTGATGTCAACACCATATAAGCCATCACCAATCACTTTCGACGCTTTAAGCGCAGCGTCGAGCACTGGTTTTGGCACTTCAAATGTGGGCATTGTTTCGAAGTCACCACTGCTATGGCGCTCGCTGCTGTGATTATAAATCTGCCAATGGTTTCTCGCCATAAAATACCGGCAGGCAAATAACGGTCTATTGTTGAACACACCAATACGCCAGTCGTAATCTGTATAAAGGTATTCCTGCACCAGTACGATGGCCGTTTCAGCCAGCAACTGCTCCAGCCGATTAACCAGCTCGTCGCGTCCAGCCACCTTGAAAACACCGCGCGAGAAAGAACTCTCGGGCACCTTCAACACCATGGGGTAGTCAAATTGTTGTTCTATATCCCTGACAGTTTTGCCATCAAAACCAAATACCGCCTGCGTCGCTAAAGATGGCACTTTGTTGTAGGTAAACGCATCCTGTAAAAATACTTTATTGCAACAGCGCAAAATAGATGTGGGATCGTCGACAACTACCATACCCTCAATATCCGCTTTGCGAGAGAACCGGTAGGTGTAGTGATCAATGGCGGTTGTCGTACGGATAAACAAGGCATCGTATTCGTTAAGCCGGGTGTAATCGGCGGCGGTGATAAGGTCGGCATTGATATTAATTTTTTCTGCGGCTTTGACCAGCTTGCTCAATGCAAGTTTATTGCTCGGCGGCATCGCTTCATCAGGTTCAACCAAAATAGCCATATCCCAGCGATAGCGTTTCCTGCTGGTGCTCCTTTTCCAGTGCTGCTCAGTAAAGCGATTCAATGCCTCCATGAACGCCGGTCGTTGCTTGTGTGGCAAACCGGCAAAAGCAACGCGTTGGATGCTATTGATTTTCCAGCGGGATTTCCAGGTCATCACCACTTTCAAACTGGGCGCGGGAAATAGCGTAAATAAACGTTGTGCGAGTTTTTCATAGCGCGGATCGGACGCGTGTCCGAAATACACATAAATCGTTTCTTTGGTACCCGGCTCAGGGTCCTGCTCTTTCCCTTTATCAGGGAACAGCCCTTCCGAAATCTGCGCCATGTAAAGCTGTTCGTTGCGCAGATCGTTGATCGTGTTAACCGACGGTAATACCCGATGACCACGGGCCTCCGCCAGCAGAGAGCAATAATAACCACGGCTCAGGTAATGCGTGGTATCACAAAGATTAATAAGACGGATTTTCTTTTCGCCTTTCTTGGGATGTTCCTGCAGATACTGAGCAAAAGTAATCACAACACCGTTGGCATCATATGCCTCAATATCTTCTACATTGTCGACGATCACCAGTACATTGGTCACAGCTTACTTCCTCCAGACTTGTCCGTTTTTCGGCGATTGCTGTATCGCGAATGCACACCACGACTAAATGTCTTGGTGTGTTGTTCCAGAAACTCAACGCCATAGAGGATCGCCACCGTGACCAATGACAGTTTTATCGCGGCCATCAGGTGACCGAGAGAAATCGTAACGCCAATAGCTGCCAGCACCCAAATTGACGCGGCGGATGTAACCCCCACCACCGTGCCATCACGCGCCAGCATTACCCCCGCGCCTAAAAATCCAATACCGGTAACCACCTGACCAATCACGCGGGAAGGATCGCTAACATCGTTATTAAGCAACATAGCCGAATGTAAAAATATGTACGTCCCCATGGTGATTATTGATGAGGTCCGAATACCCACCGGCTTGCCTCTGAGTTGACGCTCCAGACCGATGATGGCGCCACAAAAAATTGCCGTGGCAATAGACGGCCAGTCATAAGGCGCGATGGACAGCAAGCTGTCACTGTTCAAATTTTACTCCCCCAGATAAATCACCCCTTCCCAAAGTCATCAATGAAAAATTTCCGTCAAGCCCAGCTCTTTCAGCGTAGTTTCGACCAGACTCCTGATGGCTTTTGCATTATCCATTAGCAGCGCCTGACTGACGATCTCCTCAGCTTGCTGTATCGAAATAGTTCTTATTAGCCATTTTATATAGGGCAGTTTAGCCGCACTCAGGCTCAGGGTCCGCAGTCCCAGGCCCAGCAACAGCACAACTGCAACAGGGTCAGCGGCCATTTCGCCACACAAACTGACCGGGATTTGCCCGGCCCGAGCATGCATCACGATACGCTGAATTTCATGTAATACAGCCGGATGCACATGGTCGTAGCGCGACGCAACCCGCGCGTTGTTTCTATCCAGGGCCAGTAGATACTGACTCAGGTCATTGGAACCTATAGAAATAAAATCGAGTCTTTTGGCCCAAATCGGAATCTGTGAAATGGCCGCAGGCACTTCGACCATAATTCCCAGCCGCGGTAAGGCCACTGCTACACCCTCCTCAATGAGCTGGCGCATTGCTTCGGTGAGCAACACCTGGAAGTCATCGATCTCCTGGGTCGAACTCACCATGGGTAACAGAATATGCAAATTGCTCTCAGTTTCCGCTGCTCGCAACATAGCCCTGATCTGCGTCATAAACAACTGGCTGTTATCCAGGGAAAAACGAATGCCCCGCCAGCCGAGCGCAGGATTGTCCTCGCCCCGTATCGCAAAATACGGCAACTGTTTATCACCGCCAATATCGAGCGTTCGCATATAAACAGGCTTGCCTCGATACGCTTCAAGTACCTGCCGATATACCGCCACCTGTTCATCTTCAGAGGGAAAACTGTCGTGCACCATAAACGGTATTTCCGTACGGTACAGACCGATACCCTGCGCACCGGCTCGCAGCCCTGGCGAAATATCTGCCAACAGACCGGTATTCGTATACAGATGAATGAGCTGGCCGTCCTGGGTAAGCGCTGGTTGCTCACGAAGATTATCCAGCTGACGGATAAATTTATCATGTTCACGAATCAGCTTGCGATATTCGCCCAACACGATTTCACTCGGATTGACAAAGACCTGGCCCTGTTGTCCGTCGACAATCAGCGGCTGCCCATCCATCAAACCGGGAATTGCCCCCGTGCCCATCACCGCCGGGATGCCAAGTGCGTTAGCCAACACCGCCGCATGAGATAAACGCGATCCGCCAAAACTGACAATGCCCTGTAGGTGGCCAGCCGCAACGGCGGCGATATCTGAGACACTGACCTGTGACCCAACCAGTATCACGTCCACTGCAGATTGACACGTTGCCCCCTTATCGCCCTGCCACACCTGATATAGCTTGTTACCAAGATGACGAATGTCCTCATGCCGAGCTTGCAGGTAAGGGTCCTCCATCGCCAGGAAGCACTCGGCAAAGTGCTGAATGGTCAAGCGTAAAGCACCAGGCAGCCAGTTCCCCTCCCGAATACGGGTCTCTACCCGGAGATTAAATACCGGATCTTCAAGCAACATGCTGTAAGCCGTAAAAATACCTCCGGCCTCTTCGTTCAACACCTTACCAAGCGCTTTTCTTTCGTCCTCCAGTTGATAGCGTACCTGCTCCAATAAGGCGCGCCATTCGGCGAGCGCAGCCTCGACATTTTCGCAAACCCCGCTGGGCACCTGATAGAGTTCGCCGTGATCACAGAATCGGCTATGCCCGATTGCCACACCGGGGGCGCCGCTAACACCGAGCACGCGCACATTATTTTCGGAGCCATAGGGGGATAGCGAAAAATTGACCAGCAGTAACGCTAACTGAGCCGTCAGCGTGACAAAAAAACCTTCTTCATCGTTTGAAAACTGCCGTATTTCACTGCTTTGCACCACCAGGACACCGATGGTTTTTCCCAAAGAAACTAGCGGCACTGCACAAAAACCGTGAAAACGGTCTTCCGCAGCCTCAGGCACATAAAAATAGGCGGGATGCTGCGGCGCATCGGCAATATTAACCGGGCGACGGCTGGCGGCGGCCAGGCCAACGAGGCCCTTACCAGCAGGCAAAATCACCTTTCGCACTGCTGTACCAGCCAGGCCATGGGTCGCCGTCAGCACCATATCGCCTTGCTCGTTAGCCAGATAAAGGCTACAGACGTCCACAGCCATCGAGCGGCTGATCGACTCGACAATCAGCGACACCTGCTGGTCGGGCGAATCGGCAAGCGAAACGGCCTGAACAATATGTGTCAGCTCTTGAATAACACTTCTCATAAAGCCCTTGTCCGGTACCTTGTCCCGAGTCTGCACCCAGAACTTTTCCATCTGATATCAGTCGTGCTACCCAGAGAACCGACACCAGTGCAGTCGGCAACCACTACATTGTGAGCGGGCAGAACGCCTCACCCACTGCGTTTGCTATATAAGACCAAACCACAAAAATGGCAAGATATTAATTGACCAGTCAGCATTAAATTCTACATTGACCCGACACAGACAAATTCCTTTACTCCACCAGCCTGGAGGCAAATACTGCGCAGTCTTCGATCCCGAGAAGACCTTTAATGACTGTATCGCAACTTCTCCCCACATCAGCCCATCTGCTATCCGATAATCGGGCGTGCGAGACGGTTGCTGTCGCCAGTGAAGATACTATCTTCACCTGTATAGCAAATGATCTCCTGCAGCACGGTTACAGCATAACGCCCAATGCGTTCCCAGCCGCGTTGGCTAACGCTTTATTGCTGGAAATCCAGCAAGTTCCAGACAGCATTTTTGCTAAAGGCGGTGTTGGGCGGCAGCACTATCGTACGCGTAATCAGGGAATTCGCCGCAATGACATCCTCTGGATTGATGGTGAAACAGCGGCTCAACGCCAATGGTTGGCCTGGACCGCGCAGCTCCAGACCTACCTTAATCGAACGCTCTTGCTCGGCCTGTTTTCCTTTGAAAACCATTTTTCCCGTTACCGCCCGGGCGACTTTTACAGAACACACCATGACGCATTCAAGGGTCAGGCTAATCGCAGACTATCCGTGGTCGCCTATCTCAACCCGAACTGGGTACCCGAAGATGCTGGCGAACTCATAATCTACGCCGCTACCGGTAGCGACATCGTCGCCCGGGTCGCGCCATTAGCAGGCACGCTGGTAGTCTTCCTCAGCGAAGACTTCCCGCACGAAGTGCTTGCCACGCAGAATAATCGCTACAGTGTCACCGGTTGGTATCGGGTGAATAATTCTACCGGCAGTCATCTTGATCCACCTCGGTGAACTAGCCCCTGGCAATCACCGCTCTGGCGACTTCTCCCCAGCGGCCAATGGAACTCGGATCGCGGGCGTAATCCATTCCCGCCGTATAAATAATCAGGCGCTCAGCGACGCCCCGATATCGACCCACCAGCCTGTCTGCCAGATCATCCCAACTGGCTTCGACCGTGTAATGTTGCAATATTTCATCGCTGATCACTGCCGACATACCCGCCATATCGCCAGCTTTCTGGCGCTCACGTATTTTCGCAGTGGTGCCCTCAAAACCCAGTAAGTCGAACTGAAAAGCGTAGTTTGGTGTCGAGCCATAAAAAGCCACCTGTTGGCGGCAGAACTCCCGCGAAGCGGCTTTTTCTTTTTCGTTGTTGCCAACAATGGTGAGCACGGGTACTAGCAGTTCAACCTCGGCTGGATCGCGCTGGGCCTTAGCAGCGCCCTCGGCGACCGCAGGCAGCAACATATCCGTGATGTATTTTTGACTATGGAAAGGATGCACCTGCACTCCGTCGCATAATTCGCCAGCCATCTTCAGCATGTACGGGTTGACCGCTGCGGCGTCGATGGCGGGCGCAGGGTAAGCGATCGGTCCGGGCGACCACATCTGGTTCAGCAGGGTCAACTGATAATAGGGGCCATGGTAGTCAAGCTTTGCTTCGCCCTGGTACGCCTTGAAAATAGCTTTCAGGGCGCCGATATAATCGCGCATGCGCGGCCCCGGCGGATCGAACTCGACGCCGTAGCGGCGAGTAATGTGAGCGCGCACCTGGGTACCAAGGCCGAGCCGAAACCGGCCTCGACTGGCCTCCTGAAGTTCCCAGGCACAAGCAGCAGTGACCATAGGGCTACGCGGGAAAGCCACAGCAATGCCGGTGGCAAACTCGAGTTTTTCCGTGGCCAACGCTGCTGCGGCAACGGATAAATAAGCCGTGCGACCACCCTCAGTGAAAGTAATGCCGCTGAATCCCGACTGCTCTATGTCCCGAGCCTGTGTTTGAATGGCGTGGAGCTCTCGGGGATTACTCATTACATCTATTTTCATGGCGACCTTCTCCATCCTTTATCTGGTTTCGGGGTTGTGAACCGGGTACTTCGCTACGCTGTACGCCCTCAGTTTTTGTTAAAGGATATACCTAAAAGCAGGCCACGCAACAGAGAATAATCAGCAGCCCTTGACTGCTTCGTTTGACAGGCGATGCGAGAACCAACTATAACTATCCGAGCACATGAGCGATGACATCATATGCGGGCGGATCGGCAATGTGCGGTATCGTGAATTTATCGGGGGCCTGGGCGACCCACCAGGCCAGGCGTACAAGCCTGGCCACGCGCGGCAAGTCCACCACGCCTCCATTATTCGGTTGGTACAACGTACGCTCTGGCAGTTCACGCGAGACATGGCGACCTGCACGCTAAACAGTCTGGTTGTCCGCTCGACGTTATAGCGACACAAACAGACCCATTAAAAAAATTACTCACGACTGGCAATTGAATATGATCAACAGAACGCTCAGGGGCAAAGTCGCAGTGGTCGGGGTTGGTGAAACCGTCTATTACAAACGCGGCGGTTCACAAGACCCTGAATTTGTCCTGGCGCTAAAAGCCATTCTCGCGGCCTGTGACGACGCCAGCCTTGACCCCCGCGATATCGATGGGTTTTCGTCATTCAGCAATGATCGCAGCGATCCGTCGCGTTTGTCCGCCGCGCTCGGCATGCACGAACTAAAATTCGCCAATATGCAGTGGGGTGGCGGTGGCGGTGGGGGCAGTGCTGCGGTTGCCAATGCGGCGGCGGCGATCGCGACGGGGGTAGCAGACTGTGTGGTGGTATTTCGTGCCCTGGCGCAGGGTCAGTTTGCCCGCTTTGGCCAGGGGCCAAAATCGTCCGGCGTGTCGGGAGACCCGGCCTACACCATCCCCTATGGCATGATGTCGCCAGCACAGATGTTCGCCATGCGTTGCACCCGGCACCTCCATGAGACAGGTGTCACCCGTGACACCTATAAAGCCGTGTCGCTGGCGACCTATCAACACGCTCAGAATAATCCCAGGGCGGTGATGCACGGTCGCCCCCTGAGCGCCGAGAAATATGATGACGCGCGCTGGATCGTCGAACCCTATCAGCTTTACGACTGCTGCATGGAAAACGACGGTGCCGCGGCCATGGTGCTGGTCTCCGCCGATAAAGCGAAGAACATGAAACAGAAACCAGCCTATCTACTCGGCGCAACTGCTGGTTCTGAATATCGCAATGCGGCGCCCTGTCACAACGCACCACTTTACGCGACGTCGAGTTTTACCTCGCTGGCACCGCGCCTGTACAGCATGGCTGGTGTCGGCCCGCAGGATGTGGACGTGCTGCAAAGCTACGAAAACTTTACCGGCGGCGTGGTGATGTCAATCATTGAACATGGTTTCTGCACCCATGAAGAAGCCAACGAATTCATTCGTTACGACAATCTGTTGGCGCCTACCGGCAAATTGCCACTCAACACCAGCGGCGGCAATCTGGCGGAATGTTACATGCATGGCCTTGAGCTGATCATCGAGGCGGTGCGCCAAATCCGCGGGGAGTCCTCCAATCAGGTTGCCGGAGCCAAGGTGTCCATGGTCACTTCAGGCCCCATGGTGACACCGGTCAGCAACTGTATTTTTGGCAGCCAGGAGACTCTCTCATGAGCAGCGCGGACTCAAACAGCTACCTTCCCCCAGGGCTGCCAGCCCCCATGCCGAGCCGGGACGGACTCGACACCCCCTATTGGGAGGGTCTCAAGGACAATAAACTGTTAGTGCAGCGATGCAAATCATGCCACGCGTGGCAATGGGGCCCGGAGTGGCTATGCCACAGTTGCCGGTCTTTTGATCTGGGGTGGAGCGAAGTAACGGGCACAGGTCTGATTTATAGCTGGGAGCGCGTCTGGCATCCGGTACACCCTGCCTTACAGGAACACGGCCCCTATATTGTCGTACTCGTTGAGCTGCCCGAAGCCAGCAACATTCGTATGGTCGGCAACCTGCTGGGTGATCCGCGCCAGGACATTACCATCGGTGCGCCGGTTACAGCCGTATTTGAACACCACCCCGAGGGTAAAGTGCCGTTTACGCTGGTGCAGTGGCAACTTGCCTGATCATTGAGGGAAGCACGATTGCTTAATGGAAAAAGGTCTATGTGGAGATAGCCGTGAATCGGCACTTACTTGGCAACGCTAGACCCCTGGTAGTTCGACCCACCCTCTAAACCCGCAATTTAGCCCACAATTCGATCCACCATAGAAAAGAGGCCGCTAACATGGAACAGAGCAATATCAAGATCAATGAGCCCAACCTGTGGCGTCTTGAAACACCTGGAACCGAGGGCTGGCCACAAACTGCGCGGGCCGATGATCCCAACAAGCTGTTTATTGTGTCCGCTGATGGTCACGTTAACGAACCACCCAATTTGTTTAGCGACCGGGTCGCAGAAAAATACAGGTCTCGCCTGCCACGAGTAGAAGTTGATGAAAAAGGCGAGAAATGGACTTTATCTGAAGGCTCTCGCCGGGTAAAACTTCGCGAACACGCCTTTGTCGGCGAAGACCTGGCCCGCAATAAAGCCGGCAAGTTGCCGGAAGGTCGACTGGCTGATCTGAAAATGGACGGTGTCGATGCGGAAGTCCTCTTCCCTAACAAGGGCCTGATGATGTGGGCCACCAACGATGCCGCCTTTGCGACAGAGATGTGTCGCGTGTGGAACGACTGGGCCTGGGAGTTATTTGGCCCCTACAACGATCGTCTCGCACCAATGGCCTGTATTACCACGTCGAATATCGACACCGGCATGGCAGAAATCGAGCGCTGCGCGGCGCTCGGTTTCAAGGGTTTGTGCCTGCCATGTAAGCCCGTATTCGGGGCGCACCACCATGAAGACCCCAACTACAACTTGCCAATGTTTGACCCTATGTGGGCACTGATTGAAGAAACCGGTCTGCCGATCACTTTCCACATTTCCACGGGTCGTGACCCGCGGGCCGCCAGAGGTAATGGCGGCGCAGTCATCAATTATGTTTCCCATTCCCTGTCCCCGACCATTGAACCGGTGGCCAGCCTGTGCGCATCCGGTGTCCTCGAAAAGTATTCAAAATTGAAGTTCGCCACCATCGAAGCGGGTATTGGCTGGATTCCGTGGGCGCTCAACGCCATGGACGAAGCCTACAAAAAACACCATATGTGGGCGCGACCAAAGCTACAGGGCCTGCCCAGCGACTATTATCGCGCCCATGGCTTTTCAAGTTTCCAGGAAGATCCGGCGGGTTTGGCGCTGGTTGAAGACGTTGACCTGGTCGACAATTTTCTGTGGGCCAATGACTATCCTCATCACGAAGGCACCTGGCCCCACTCTGCGGAAGCCATAGAACGCACCATGGGTCATCTGAAACCGGAAACCCGAAAAAAGCTGCTGGGGACCAACGCAGCGCGCCTGTTCAATTTCACCCCACACCAGGCCTGACACCCCGCGCCTAAAACCCAACCTGCCTTACGCCGACAAGGCAGGTTGGCTAAGCCGTCCTGTTCTCCCGAGCCAGCCAGGGCCCGGCTTTAGTCAGACCTGTTTATGGCAGATCGCCTTGCCCTGTTCAGCTTTGCTACAGCAGTGATATCAGGTTGTCAGCATCTACGTCCACAGGTAGCACTCAGACATAGACGCTAGTAGAATCGCACCCGCCGCCGTGCCCTGGTGCGGCGATGCAACGTAAACCTTACCCACACAGGATGCCACAGCTTGCAAATAAGTCAGCTTGAAGTAGTTATTGAAAAAACCATGTATCGATCGCGCTGGCTGCTTGCACCTATCTACCTGGGACTCGCGCTGGCGCTACTCGCGTTGGGCATAAAATTCTTTCAGGAAGTGTTCCACATGCTCCCCCGCGTGTTGGCGATTGCCGAAGCTGACCTGATTCTGGTCATCCTGTCGCTCATCGACATCGCCATGGTTGGAGGTCTCCTCGTCATGGTGATGATCAGCGGCTACGAAAATTTCGTCTCACAGCTAAATGTGGCGGAGGAAGAAGAAAAGCTCGGCTGGTTGGGGAAAATGGATTCGTCTTCGCTGAAAATGAAAATCGCCGCCAGTATTGTGGCCATCTCCAGCATTCATTTATTAAAAATATTTATGAACGCACAGAACATTAGCAATGACAAATTACTCTGGTACATCATTTTGCATCTAACTTTTGTGGCGTCCGCGTTTGCCATGGGCGCACTGGATAGAATGACCAAGAAAACTTGACACCAAAGGCCAGGATCTAGGGTCGCTGACCTTTACGCCAACCGCGAATACGATCCAGAACGG
The DNA here is from genome assembly GCA_041622295.1 of Porticoccaceae bacterium. Lineage (GTDB taxonomy): Bacteria > Pseudomonadota > Gammaproteobacteria > Pseudomonadales > Porticoccaceae > HB2-32-21. Next base: position 8,643 of record JBFJZC010000001.1, on the reverse strand, counting down.
TGTTGTATTTCAGATCGGTAAACTCCCCTGCATCGAGGAATATTTTATTACATTGGGGGCAGGTTTCCATCCAGATGTGTGTCTGCTCCGGGTCCGAAATTTTGTCCATTTTGACTTCGCACTCAGGACAATCGATATCGTCAATAGTATCGTACCGCGCCCCCGTGCCTGGATAACCGATATCGACCACCGCTTCAGCCAGCCACACTTCCTTGCCGTCCTCAATGGCGGCTGGCTCACAAAATAGACCGAAACAGCCTGTGCATCTATCTACAGTGACACGGTTAAATGTCCGCCTTAGCATTTCACGCTGACATTTAGGACACTCCATGATTTCGACTCCCTGGTTCGTTATGTCTGTATCTGACTCGCTGTATTTTTTATTAGCTCTACTCCGCGCTTTTCATTTAGACAGTTGCACAGATGACTGTCAACCATCGCGCCGTCAACGCAACCTCCAATAGACCTTTAAAAAAAGCGCCCCGCATTACGTAGACGCTTCGTTTTGTCGACCAATAAGCGTCCGGCCCAGCGCTTTGCAATCCTCGGCGATGAGAATTAATGCTGGCACCAGAAATATAATTACCGTGCTGGCATAAAGAATGCCAAAAGCAATGCTAATGGCCATGGGGATAAGAAATCTTGCCTGCAAGCTAGTTTCCAGGAGCATCGGCAACAGGCCAAGGCTGGTGGTCATAGTGGTTAGCAAAATCGGCCGAAACCGACGGGCCACAGCGGCAATCAGCGCCTCTTTGGTATCGAGGCCCTGCTCTGCCCGCAGATGATTGAAATAATCGACCAGTACCAGAGAATCGTTAATCACTACGCCAGACAAAGCAATCATGCCAAACATGGATATAAACGAGATATCGAAACCCATGATCAGGTGACCCAACAGTGAGCCAACGAATCCAAAAGGGATCGCGCTTAAAATAACCAGCGGCTGTACGTAACTGCGCAGTTGCGATGCCAGCATGACAAACATCACCATCACCGCGATCACCAGATTGCGCAGTAGCGACTGCATATCGTCGCTCTGATCACGGCTGATCCCGGCAAAGGAGTGAGACAGACCCGGATACGCGACCATAAGCTCGGGAAGCGCCGTTTCACGCAGGCTGGCTATAACATCATCCGGCGTGGTAACTGCCTCTTCAACGTTGGCGCTGACGCTGACAATGCGATGACCGTCAACCCGTTCAATCCGCGAATAGCCGCGCTGCTCGCTAATCACCGCCGCCGTACGCAAATCCATTTCCGCGCCATCTTTAAGTCGAATACGGGTATTGTAAAGATCGCTAAGTGTCCGCCGCTGCGCCTGGGGGTAACGCACCATCACCTTGAGTTCATTGCGCCCGCGCTGGACACGATGCACTTCTGCGCCGTAATAGGCAAAACGTAGCTGACGACCGATGTCGACCGGTGTCAGGCCTGCCGCTAATCCGGCCGAGGTGAGTGCAAACACGTATTCTCGTTTGCCCGGTTCAAAGCTGTCCTCTACTTCGCTGACACCCTCAATCAAGCCAAGAGACTGCTTGAGCTGAGTAGCAGCGCTGGCTAACACCCGCTCATCACGGTGGGACAGTTCCACATTTATATCATCGCCGGCGCGAACCAGACTGCTGCTGAACGTCAGGCTCTCCGCGCCAGGGATCAGCGGCGTATTTTTTCGCCAGCGACGCTCCAGCTCACTGGAAGAAAACGGCCGTTGATCACCGGGAACCAGTTCCATGCGGATTTGCGCCAGGTTGGTTGCGTTAGCGCTGGCATTGCTCGCCATGGGTCCTGTCGTATCTGCTCCCTGACTGCCGACAGTGAATGAGATCGCCTCGACGATAGATTTCTCTGCAGGTAGCTCTGCATCAATCAACGCGTCTGTTTCACGGGCCATTGTTTCGCCAGCTTCGAGAATTTTGGCGGCGTATTGGTAAGTCGTTTCGAAAGGGGTGCCTACCGGCATTTTGAGGTTGACGGTGATGTGATCGCTGTCAATCTGCGGGAAGAAAATAAAGCGCACGAAGCCGCCCTGAAAAATACCCAGCGCAATAATAATGGTCGCACATCCTATCGCTACGGCAACGTAGCGATAACGCAGGCTGAGGGTGATCGAAGGCACCACCCAATGTTCAATAAAGCGCGCCAGGCCCCCATGGGTTTTATCGCGCAGAGCCGCCAGCAAACCGAGGCTCCAGCGAGAGGTGGAAGCCAGGTGAGCTGGCAATATGTAAAACGCTTCAATCAATGACACCGCCAGGATGCCGATAACGATCAGCGGTACCGGCAGCATGATTTGCGCCATGGCACCCGTCGAAAATACCAACGGGGCAAAGGCTGCAATGGTGGTCAACACACCGATGGTGACTGGCGCCTTGATCAGGAACACACCATCCAGCACCGCATTCGGATTGTCCGGGTTTTTCTCCTGCTCGTTAAAAATACTTTCGCCGGTGACAATGGCGTCATCAACCACAATGCCCAGTACGATGATAAGAGCAAACAGGGTAATCATGTTCATCGTGATACCGGTAAAAGATACCAGCAATAGACCACCCATGAACGATATAGGTATACCCAGACTGGTCCAGAACGCCAGCTTCAAATCGAGAAACAGTAACAAACTGAGGAATACCAGAACGTAGCCAAGAATGCCGTTACGCACCATCAGGCTAATACGATCGCGCAACACGTCGGTAGAATTCCGCCATATTTCTATATTGAGCCCGACGGGTAACTGCAGGGTGGTCAGATAGGCCTTGATGGCGCGCTCAGTATCGAGGGTATCCTGGGTATCGCTGCGCGATACCTGGACGAACAGTGCCGGTTTACCGTTGTAGTGATTGATGACCTGCGTGTCCTCAAAGCCATCACGAATGGTTGCAATTTCGCTGAGCCTCAGCTTGGCGCCATCTTTACGACTGCGGATAGTGATGTCTGCAAACTCTGCGCCGGTATAACGCTTGCTCTGTACTCGAATCAGTATGTCGCCGGCTTCAGTGCGCAGGGTTCCCCCCGGAACATCGATAGAAAACTCGGCGATGCGACGAGAGACATCGTCTATGGTCAATCCGTAGTGGCGCAGTGTTTCTTCACTGACCTCGATGGCAATTTCCAGATTGCGTCCGCCGGTGACATCGATCAGCGTTACCTCCGGCAACTGCAACATCTCGCTTTCCACCTTTTCCGCCCAGTAGTGGAGAGTACGTTCATCGACCGCACCAAACACCGCCAGCGACATCATGCTGGAAATGCGCTTGGTTTTGATGATGGATGGCTCCTCGGCCTCTTCGGGCGGGAAATCAACCAGGCCATCCACCGCTGTTTGTACGTCGTCCAGCACCTGATTCTGGTTGGCAAAATCCTCCATTACCACGGTTACCACGCCGGCGCCTTCATTGGCGCTTGAGGTGACCCGTTTGACCCCCTGTATGCCGATCACTGCCTCCTCGACACGCCGCGTTATACTTTCTTCAACATCGTGGGGAGTCGCGCCGGGGTAAGGGGTAGCAATGGTAATGGTACGCGGATCCAGGGCAGGAAACGTTTCGGTGATCATGCTACGGGCAGCTAAAAATCCACCCACCAGCAGAAAAACCATGATGATATTGGCGGCCACGCTGTTGTTGGCAAACCACCCAACGAGCGATAAGCGATTATTCACCCGACCCGCATCTCCCTCACTCACGTCGAGGCTTATCCTGCGAGTTAAGCACCACGACTTTTGCGCCCTCAATAACACCGCTGATGGGCGCGTCCACCACCAAAACAGAGTCAGTGTTCACAGGCAATCGCACGATCACGCTGTCAGACAGGGTCGCGATGACCTGCGGTTCGACGCGACGCAACGTGGCGTTTTCATCCACCTGCCAGATAACCTGGCCTGACTGAACAGCAGACGCTGGCACTTTCCAGGTGTCCGCGACGGGTGAACTGCGCAGCACTACCTCAACCAACATTCCAGGTAACAAACTCCCGTCACCGACCGGTTTGATAACGACCTGCTGAAACCGCGTCGCATCGTCAAGGATGGCGCCCATCCGCAGAATCTTTCCGCCGATTGATCTGCGGTCGGATTGGACACCTGGCTCAACATCTTGCTCATTAAAGTTAATGATGTCGACATCGACCTCGTCCGGTCGACGCAGCCAGGGTAAATCCGCCTGGGCCAGGGACAGAACTACTTCGAGTGAGTTCTGGTTGTATATTTCGCCATAACTCTGTCCGGCAAGAATATATGCCCCAGGTTCCAGTGTGCTGGATATAACCCGTCCGTCAAACGGTAAGCGGTAATGCGTGCGCGACAAATTCAATTCCGCCTGAGCTAATCGTGCTTTCGCTGCCGCCACCTCGGCATCTGCCTGAGCGATTTGTGGCACCCGGCTCACCAGCGGCGATGGTTTCACCCCCGGGTTCAAGCCCCGCCATTCCGCCACTGCCGCATCCGCTTCGGCTCGCTCCAGCGCCAGATCCGTCTGCGCCTTTGCCACGGCAGCCCGTTCGCGAGCCACATCGTTTTCATAGTCGGCGGCCTCGACACGAAACAACACCTCATCTCGAACCAGATAGCCGCCGCCGTATAAATGATCGCTGACCCACACCACGCGACCCGACACCTGAGGCGTAATGGACACCGTGCCACGCGGTATCACACGCCCGGTAGAACGAATCTGCACCGGATAAGCCCCCTTCCTTAATTCGGTCGCGGTAACGGGCAGACCCACCGAGCTACTTGTCGCCTGCGGCAGCGTGCGGGTAGCACCCAGCATCCGCGATAGCACGATGGCGCCGACGATAATTACTATCACCAACACCAACTGTCGATTTTCGCGGCTAATTATCTTTACCATTTTTAATCCAGCGACCCCTTGCTCACATCAATCTCCGCCCCTGCGGTCTCCATCTCTGCTACCTCTGTTCCCCATCATGCCCTGTTCCATCATGCCCTGTTCCCTCAACCGCCGCCCCACCATCCCTGCCGCTTCAAACCAGCCTTTTCAAACCATACCTTGTAAAACCGCAGTGCCTGAGCTTTACAACCTTTCCTCGACCAGCCAGTCACCACCTAGCGCCAAATGCAGATTGATGCGCGCCGACCAGCTCGCTCGCTGCGCCGCCAACAAACTGCGCTCAGCGTTTTGCCGACGTCGTTGCGCTTCAAGCAACTCCAACAAGGGGGTGATGCCGCGTTGATAACGCTCCTGAGCGAGAACTTCAGCCTGTCGGGAGGCCACTACGCCAGCCTGCAAATTGTCGATCTGCTCGCCCAAAAACCGCTCCTGGATCAGCGCCGTCTCAACCTCAGCCATGGCGACAAGCACCGTCCTTGCGTAGTCGGCGGTTAGCTCCCGCATTCTGGATTCCCGCAATCGAATTTGCGCCCTTAACCGTCCACCCTCAAAGAGGCGCGCCGAAATCTTACCGGCGATCACGCCCACAGCGTTATTGTTTGTTAACAGACCGCCTAACTGATCATTATTAAAACCGCGACTGGCTGAAATCGTCAGATCTGGAAATAAGTCTGCGACGGCAATACCAATACCCGCATTGGCAGCCATTAAACGTAACTCGCTACCACGGATGTCTGGCCGCTGATCAAGCAGAGCCAGCGGTGTATCGACAGGTGGGGCATCGTTTGGCGGTAGGACGGGGAATAGCGTGTCAACGCCTTGCAGAGCGCCCGGACGCTGATTTAGCAGGACATCGACCACTAACAGCGTCGCAGCCATTTGTTGTTGCAAAAAAACGAGCTGCGCACGCGCTGAAGTCAGATTTTCACGAGCCGTATGCACATCGACTGCGGAAGCATTTTTTACCCCCAGCTCGTAACGCCGCGATACCGTGTTCAGGGTTTGTTCCCGACTCTGCACAATGTCCTGCTGAATATCGATTTCCCGTAGGAGCAGCGCCAATGCCACGCGACGGCTGACCAGCTCAACAATCAGTGTTTGCAGCAATGCACTGTGGTCCGTCGCGCTGGCCAGCGCACTGTACTCGGCCGATGCCACCGCATTACGCACACGCCCAAACAGGTCTATCTGCCAGGCAACAGTCGCGCCGGCGTCGACACTGGATGTGTAGGCACGTTGCTGACTGCCACCCAGGGCACCGCCAGGAGCAGGGGCAAAACTGCGCGCGCTGTTACTGGTCAAACCCACCGCAGGCCACCAGGCGCCGCGCTGTATTCGTACCTGCTCATCAGCCTGCACGATTCGCTCAGCCGCAGCACGCAGATCCAGATTGTCAGCGCTTAGTTGTGCGATCCATTTATTGAGCAGCGTGTCACCGTAACTTTCCCACCAGCGCGAAGGCCGATGCCCTACGGCTTGCCCCGCAGGCCGAGTATTGCCCCCAGCGACCAACTGATCTGCCGCCAGGGCGTAATCAGCAGACGAGGCGTGATTGGCTGGTCGGGTATATTCCGGCGCCAATGTACAGCCACCGAGCAGCACAGCCAGCATTCCGCCGAGCATGACTGCTGAGATTCGACAGGCTGTCACAGTGGGTATTGCGACTGACATCCTGAGAGGGACCATACCGCTTAAAATTCTAAACAAACACCTGCCCCGGAAAAGATTTAATTGCTTAGGCCAAACGCATCGACAGCGCGGCAAATCGGGGCAGAACATTCTGCTCCTGGCCGCTCACAATTATCGCGCTGCCGTATGGTGGCCTCGAATATGACGGTATGCAACAAGTGGACACAAATCGTCACTGCGTTGTACAGGGCAAGGCGTTCAATTACTGAGCGCTCGCCCCGCCGGATTCAATCCGGTCGGCTACTTCGAGGATCAGGCTGGAGGTCAACCGAGAACGCTCCACAGTGCCAACGAAAAGCCCGGCACCATCCACCACGGGCAAGCTGTCAGCGCTCAATTCTTCCATTTTACGCAGCACGTCTCGCTTACTCATATCCCTGGCGACAGCATCCAGTTTACTGACAAAGCCGGGCAATTTAGCCAACTCCTCACGCGCCGTACCCGCGCGATTTAACCAGTCGGCAAAATCCCGGTACGCCCGATCACCGGTGGTACGAAACCACACCGCAAGATCAAGAGCATCGTATAGTCCAAACAACTTACCCTCCTCGTCCAGAACGATAATGTATTGTAAAAAAGAGCTGGCATACAGGGCATCCACGTAGCTGTTAATGGCGGGGCCGTAATATCCGCCGTGACCCAGACGGAAAACCAGTGCTTCGGTTTTGCGGGCCACCAAGTCGGGAATTTCCCGAACCCCACCTTTCGACGCCATCTCCAGCATCCGCACGACTTCGTCGACTGGCGGTGAGGCGGTATCAACAACCTGATACTCGATCTTTGTTTGGGCCGCGCCGCTGAATAATTCTGAAAAATCAGCCTTCACTCCAAACGCGTCAAGCATTTTCAGCTTGCCGCTTACCAGTGCCACAAAGAGTAGAGGCAGCAGCAGTAATACCAGGTCAATGGTTTTAAGCTCGTACCTGTCGCCGAACCTGACCCTGACTAAAACGGCCAGGATAAGCAGTACCCCGCCACTGGCCAATAATGCCACTACCTGCCACTTTTCCATGCTTATCTCCTTTGCAAGCAGCCATCATGTGTCCTGAAAGCAACTTTTTGTTCTTATTCCCTACGCGCGCGTGTATTTATAAGCGTGATCGCCATAATGCGCAAAAATCATCCCATGGAATAACTGCGACGACAAGCTAAGTCTTTACATCAACCACGCCCCAACTGGCCTATACTGTCGACAAAGGGCGCAGATTTTTTATCAGCTATTTGATCTAAAGCAATACAAATTTATTAATTTACTGCGACGGTTCCACCGTTCAATTACTCACTTTTAACTACTCACTTTTAACTACTAATTAGGAGAACCCCCATGAAACCCTGTATATCAGCAGACTCCCATATCGTTGAACCACCTCATTGCTACGTGGACTTTATCGATCCGAAATTTCGCAGCAGGGCACCGCGCATTGAGAAGAACAAATACGGCGTCGATGCGTTTGTGGTTGAAGGCATGACAACGGCCCTGCCGCTGGGTTTGCTGGCTGGCGCAGGGGTCCCAGCGGCGGATTTAGTTAAACAGCGCCGACTCAGTTTTGACGAGCTGGCACCAGCCAGCTGGAATCCGCGTGCTCGCCTGGCTATTCAGGATGAAGAAAAAATATGTGCCGAAATCATTTATGCTTCGGTGGGCATGGTGCTCTGCGGCCTTGAGGATTACACCTACAAATCCGCCTGTTTCAATGCCTATAACCGCTGGCTACAAACTTTTTGCGGTGAAGCACCGACCCGCCTGTTCGGACTCGCACAAACCGCCGTGGCATCTGTCGATGAAACCATAGAAGACTTTCGCCGTGCCAAGGAAATGGGTATGTGCGGCATGATGATGACCGGCAATCCGCAACATGAAGATTACGATCACCGCGATTATGATCCGCTGTGGCAATGCGCCGTCGATCTCAATATGCCCGTCTGCTTTCATATCCTGACGATGAAAGGCCATGATGTTTCGTCCGCATTCAAGCCGGCGCGAGGGCATTCGGCCAACGGCTTTATGAACATCATTCGCGGTGTGCAGGATATTATGGGCGTGTTTATATTTGGTGGTGTGTTTGAGCGTCACCCCAAACTGAAAATGGTGGTAGCAGAGGGCGACGCG